>JAIOTF010000142.1 GCA_021107195.1 Anaerolineaceae bacterium
AATTGGCGGCGGCGCACGCCCGAACTGGCGGTTGACGAAGATCACCGCCATCTCGACTCTGATATTGACCAGCTATATGCTGGCGTATGCGCTTTGGACAGGATAAAACATGCCTGAATTTCTGAAACTAACCCCGCCCGATGAGGCGTTAAAGAAGTTCTTAAGCTGCCTGCCACCCGCCCACCCTAAAACGGAGGGGATCGACACCGCCGATGCGCTGGGCCGGGTTCTGGCACAGAATGTAACCTCGCCGGAAACATTGCCGGCTTTCTCCCGCAGCACGGTTGACGGCTACACCGTACGCGCGGCTGATACATATGGTGCCAGCGATTCCCTGCCGGTTTACCTGAAGCTAATCGGTGAGGTGCCGATGGGCGGTAAACCGCGGTTTGTACTTCAACCGACCGAAACCGCAGTGATCCATACCGGCGGAATGATCCCCGAAGGCACAGACGCAGTAGTGATGAGCGAATACACTCAAACCGCACGGCCGGGCGAAGTTGAAATCTACAAAGCCGTTGCCAGCGGGCAAAACATCATCTATGCCGGAGAAGATTTGAAACCCGGTCAGGATGTACTCTTTGCCGGGACGGTGCTGCGCCCGGTGGAGATTGGCGGATTACTGGCGCTGGGCATCACCCGCATCAAAGTGGCCGCCAAACCCCGTTTGGGGATCCTCTCCAGCGGCGATGAGGTCGTTGAACCACACGAGCCAACCGCTCCGGGTCAAGTGCGCGACATCAACAGCTACACCCTCAGCGCCCTGATCGAGTCCAACGGCGGACAAGCCGTACGCTACGGCGTGGTCAAGGATGACCCACATGCCCTGGAAGAGCGCATGGCGCAGGCCATGCAGGAGTGTGATGGCGTGGTAGTAACTGCCGGCTCTTCGGCCAGTACACGCGACCTGACGGCAGAAGTGATTGGCCGGATGGGAATTCCCGGCGTATTGGTGCACGGAGTCAACGTGCGGCCGGGCAAACCGACCATCCTTGGGGTTTGCGATGGCAAGCCGGCGATCGGTCTGCCGGGCAATCCAGTCAGCGCCCTGGTCATCGCGGGGATCTTCATAGTTCCCACCCTGCACCATTTATTGGGCATTAAACGCCCCCGTCCTGCGGCAGAAGTTTCAGCAAAATTAACAACAAACGTATCTTCACCCGACGGTCGGGAAGTGTGGATGCCTGTCAAACTGAGTGCGTCCCCTGAAGGCTATCTGGCAGAGCCGATCTATTTCAAAAGCAATCTCATCTTCAACCTGGCGCGCGCCGACGGACTGATGCGCATTCCAAATACAGCCACTGGTCTGCCCGCCGGGAATGAAGTGAAAGTTACCTTGCTAATCTAAGGAGTTGAAACCGAGATGAAGAAAACAATTCCCCTTTCGATACTCGCTTTATTTATGACGCTAATGGCGCTTTCGGCATGCAGTCCCAAAGCAGAGCCAATGGACACGAATGCCATTTATACGGAAGCGGCGAAGACAGTTGCCGTGCAATTCACCGAGGCCGCGGCCAAAATCCCCACTGCCACATCTGCCCCGCCCACGGCAACCGGCGAGCCTACTGCCACATCTGCCCCGCCCACGGCAACCACTGAGCCCGCCCCCGCGCCCACCGAGGCATGGACATTCCATCCCGCCGGGCCTGTGGTCGCCCCCGTCCTGCTTTATAACAGTGTTGCAGACAGTGCGGAAGACGATCCCAATTACCAGTGGGAGAGCAATTTCAACATCACAACCAACGATTTCCATATGCAGATGTTGACCCTCAAGGAGGCCGGGTACACCGCCATACCGGTCTCGTTGATCGTGAAAGCCATCCGCGAAGGCGCAGAACTGCCCCCCAAGCCAGTCGCTATCACTTTCGACATCGGCCGCCAGACAATTTATACAAAGGCCTTCCCCATCATGCAGGAAATGGGCTTCATCGGCAATGCCTTCATCCCCAGTAATTACCTGGACGGCGGCGGGATGCTGACCACTGAGCAAACCAAAGAACTGATTGCTGCCGGTTGGGAAATTGGCAGCAACGGTATGAACCACACCGACCTGACCACCTATCAAAACCTGGGAGATGAAATTTCCAACTCACGGCTGGCGTTGCAGGAAAAGCTGGGCGTGGAAATCACCACCTTCGCCTATGTGGGTAATCCCGATAGCCAGATCATCAACCGCGTAGTGGAATGGGGCTATGCGGGCGCAGTCGGCCTGCTGCAAACCACCGAGCACCCTGCCCCGTTTTTGATTGGCCGCTTCGAAATAACCAATGACAGATCACTGGAAGACTTTGCCAACATCCTGCCGTGGAAACCGGCCAGCCTGCCGGCCCAGCCAGCCCAACCCACAGCTACCCCGACGCAATAGGAGCAATATGTCCGTCTATCTGCACGACATTCCCCTGCCCAAGGCGCAGGCCCATTTCCAGCAGGCGCTGGAAGAAGCCGGTATGTGGCAGGTACTGCACACCGAAACCATCCCGCTCGATGAAAATGCCTGTGGGCGCGTGCTTGCTGCACCGATCTGGGCGGAGCTTTCTTCGCCCCATTATCATGCAGCGGCGATGGATGGCTATGCTGTGCGGTCTGCGGAAACAAGCGGAGCAATGCCCAACAACCCCATAACCCTGGAAACACCCTATCAGGCCGCCTATGTGGATACGGGCGATCCGATGCCTGAATGGACAGACGCTGTCATACCGATCGAAGACATAGAGCCTTTGAACGCAGATGGCAGCCTGGCGGCCGACCCGCGTGCGCCAGACATGATCCGCATCCGGGCAGCACTGCCGCCCTGGCAGTATGTGCGCCCGTTGGGAGAAGACATCGTTGCCACACAGCTTGTGCTGGCTGCGGGGCACAGTCTGCGACCGGTGGATCTGGGAGCAATTGCCGCCTGCGGCCATACCAGCCTGCTGGTCAGCCGCCCGCCGCATGTCGCCATTCTGCCTACAGGTACCGAG
>JAIOTF010000399.1 GCA_021107195.1 Anaerolineaceae bacterium
ACCCGGCTTTTTGATCATGGAAAATCAGAAACCCGACATGTTATAATCTCGACGGAAATCATAACAACCAGCATTTTTTCTGATGCGCATTCCAATTTTCAGGGATATCCCGACATGACAAAAGCTTGCATGATGCTTGGAACACATTCAGATGCGGGAAAGAGCCTTCTCGCTACTGCATTTTGCCGCATGCTGGCAAATGAAGGTTATCGAGTAGCGCCTTTCAAAGCCCAAAATATGAGCAATAATGCCGGGGTAACTTTGGAAGGGGGGGAGATGGGCCGGGCGCAGATCGTCCAGGCTGAGGCTGCAAAGATCAGACCGCATACCGACATGAATCCAGTCTTGCTGAAACCGGAAGGGAACAGCCGCAGCCAGGTGGTATTAAATGGCAAGGTAATCGGGCACATTGAAGCCAGCAACTGGGATGCGATGAAGGATATGCTGTGGGAAGAAGCCAAAGCAGCTTATGATCGTTTGGCGTCTCGTTATGATGTGATCGTCATGGAGGGGGCAGGAAGCCCGGCTGAGATCAACCTTAAAGCGGGGGATATTACAAATTTACGTATGGCGGCGCATGCTGGAGCGCCCTGTTTCCTGATTGGTGATATTGACCGGGGCGGCGTGTTCGCTGCCCTTGCAGGGACGATGCTTTTGCTGGAACCAGAGGAACGAGAGCAAATCAAAGGATTTTTGATCAACCGTTTTCGAGGTGATCCTGCGCTGCTCGGAGATGGGTTGAAGATGCTGCAAGAGCGGGCATATGGCGTTCCAACATTAGGTGTGATTCCTTACATCTCTGAATTGCGCATAGCCAGTGAGGATGCGGTGGTTTTGGAACGAGGACAGGTTTCAGCGCCGTCAGGATGGGATATTGTGGTGATTCATTTTCCCCGCATTTCAAACTTCGATGAATTTGACCTGTTGGCCGCTGAAGACGGCGTACAGGTGCGTTTTGTCAGCCGGTTGGAAGACTTTGGCGACCCTGATGTGGTGATCCTGCCCGGCACAAAAGCCACCTTATCCGACCTGGATTGGCTGCGGCATAAAGGGCTGGCAGAGACGGTCCGCAATGCGGCGAAACAAGGCACCAGGGTTATTGGAATTTGCGGCGGATATCAGATGCTGGGACAGCGGCTGGTGGATCCACATGGTGTTGAAGGACAGGCAGGTTTTGAAACGGCCGGCTTGGGACTGCTCGCGGCTGTAACAGTTTTTCAACAAGAGAAACATAAGTATCAGGCACGCCTGGTCTTGCCTGAGGGACTTACTTTGGATGGGTATGAGATTCACACAGGAGAGACTTCTTTGCAGGATGCTGCACATCCATTTGGAATGGTTGTGCAACGCGGGGAGCGGCAAGTGAACGTACAAGATGGCGCCAGGTCAGTTGACGGAAATGTTTGGGGAACCTACCTGCATGATATTTTTGCTAATGACAATTTCAGACAACAATGGCTGCGAGGTCTTGGCTGGACGGGCGCGGTTTCTTCCGGAGAGGCAATTCGCGAGATGGAATATGAGCGGCTTGCGCAAATCGTGCAGGAGGCGGGGGATTGGCCTGAGATCAAGCACATCCTGTCTTTGGATTCTCCGTGCAATGAGGTGAATTCTGGTGAAGGATGATCGCTGCCTGATCGCTGCTATTGCGCTGGGATTAGATGCGGGTTTGGGTGACCCGACGAACCGGTTTCATCCTGTGGCGTGGATGGGCAGTGCGATTGGGAAAATGAGATCATTCGCTCCGGAAGGAAATGCAGCAAAATTAGGTTTTGGCGCGGCGGTATCCCTGGGTGGAGCGGCTGTGTGCTATGGTATCGGGCGCGCGCTGGAGGGTACAGCGAACCTGTTTCCGCCTTCAATCGCAAGGGTTCTCCAGGCGTATTCCCTGAAGCTGGTAGTCTCTGCCCGCGGGCTAAGAATTGCAGCTTCTGAGATAGAGGACGCCCTGGTTTGTAGTGACCTGGAGGAAGCGAGGCGATTGCTGCACTGGCATCTGGTCAGTCGGGATACGAGAGCATTGTCTGAATCCGAGGTTTGCGCAGCGGTGATTGAATCAGTGGCAGAAAACACTTCGGATGGTGTGATTGCACCGATGTACTATTATTTGACAGGGGGACTGGGTGCGGCGTGGGCTTATCGTTTTTCCAATACAGTTGACTCGATGTGGGGGTATCGGAATAAAGAATTTGAATGGCTGGGAAAGTTCCCTGCTCGATGGGATGATCTGCTGAATCTGATCCCGGCCCGGCTCACTGCATTGGGTCTCGGGATTGGAGGATATTTGACCGGCAAGAATGTGATGAAAGGGCTGCGGGTCTGGAAGCGGGACCATTGTCTCACTGCCAGCCCCAATGCAGGTCATCCGATGAGCATGATGGCTGGGCTGTTGGTGGTGGCATTGGAGAAGAAGGGCCACTATCGCCTGGGTGCAGGGCTGAGACCTGCCGCGCCCAATGATATCAAAGATTCAGTGAAGATCATGTACCGTGCCGTGTGGGCTTTGTTGGGGTTGATGGGGGCGGCGACTGTGCTGGTTAAGGTACTAAGCGTGAAGAAACAAAAACAGGGAAATTGAGATGAGTGCACAAATTATCCGACCGCGAGCAGAGGTTCTGGCCTCGTCTGCGGCACATCACGGAGCGTTGGATTATACAGAACTGGAAATCCTGGGAATTTCTCCAGAGGAATTGTTGGACTTCAGCGTAAACAGTAATCCATACGGGCCATCTCCAGTGGTCAGGGAGGCAATCAATGGTGTGCCATTAGATCGTTACCCTGATCGGGATTCCGTGGTACTGTGTCGTATGTTATCCCGCCGTTTCAACATAGACCCAAACCGTATTCTGGTGGGCAATGGCACATCCGAGTTGATCCAGCTTGTTTCCTTTGCTTATCTTGGCAAGGGGGACAAGGTGTTGGTGCTTGCACATACTTTTGGAGAGTACCAACGTTCGGCGGTTTTAATGGGCGCCCGGATTCGGGAATTTTGCACAAGGGCTGGTGATGGATTTCAAGTAGATGTCTCTGCGCTTCGCGAAGAATTGGAAGAACAACTTCCAAAGATTTTCTTCCTGTGCAATCCGAACAATCCAACAGGCGCGCTGCTGCCAGCAACGATGATCGTTGATTTGGCGAGAGATTTCCCTTCTACATTGTTTGTGGTGGATGAGGCGTATATGGCTTTCGCTGCCACGGACGAGTCTGTGGTTTCCGGAGGGGCAGAAAACCTGCTGGTGCTGCGATCGGTGACAAAAGACTATGCCCTGGCAGGACTGCGTCTTGGGTATGCCGTTGGCAGCACGGCTGTCATTGAAGCAGTGCGCCGGGTGCGTCCGGCATGGAATGTGAATGCATTAGCCCAGGCAGCAGGTCTGGCAGCGATTCAGGATGAAGCATATTTACAACATTCGATGAAGAAACTGGATGCGGTGAAAAAGGAATTTTGGCAGCAACTCGTGGAATTGGACGCAGATTTGGTGCCTTCTTCAGTGCATTATTTCCTGATGAAAGTTGGGAATGGTGCAGCCTGCCGCAGTGAATTGCTTAAAGCACGTATTCAGGTGCGTGATTGTTTTTCTTTTGATCTGCCTGCTTACATACGAATAGCAACCAAACGACCAGAAGAGAACATCCGCTTGGTTGCTGCGTTACGGGCGATCCGGGAGAAACAAGGCGATCTGATTTTTTAGTGTGGAATTATCCATTGTGTTCTGCATGATGATGAACGTGACCGTGATCCAGTTCCTCGGGCGAGGCTGCCTGCAAGTCCAGGATGGTCACTTCGAAATGCAGTTCCTTGCCGGCCAAAGGGTGGTTAAAATCAAGTTTTACCATTGTTTTTGTAGTGGAAACGATGGTAGCGTATATGATTTCATGATCTTCGTCACGCATTTCCAGTTCGAGACCAGGTTCCAGGGGGATGTCATCGGGAAATTCTGTGCGCGAAAGATGCAGGATGCTATCCGGATCAACTTCTCCGTATCCGTCTTCTGGCTGGACAACGAAAGATTTGCTCTCGTTGGGTTTCATTCCCGCCAATTCCTTTTCAAGCCCGGGAATGACGTTGCTATGTCCATGCAAGTAGAGAAATGGTTCGCTGCTTTCGGCCTGATCGATGATCTCTCCATCAACTGTCAGGGTGAAAGCAAAACCGACAACAACACCAGCTTCAATCCGGGTTGGTATTTGACTTGACATGTTTATCTCCCGTTTTGGGGATTTGATGCGTGGATTTGACAAGAAGTAATTATAGCATTAGTGTGAACCGGAAAATTATTTATGAGAAGATTGCTTTACAGGTTTGCTGCTTTTACGATAAACCTGATGTAAAATTAGGCATCCTGGCGGACTATATTCTTGACGCCGGGAAAACTACGACGATCAATTAAGGAGTGAGAAGATGCGGTTGTACTTCATCCGACACGCCCAATCTGAAAACAATTTATTGTGGGATACGAACCGTTCGAGCCAAGGGAGAAATGCAGACCCGCCCCTGACGCCTTTGGGAATAGAACAAGCGGATCGATTGGCAAAATATTTACGCGAATCGCGTAAGGAATTCCCGAAAGATTGGCAGGATCGTTCAAAAACCGGTTACGGCATCACCCATATTTATACGAGTTTGATGAGGCGGGCATTGCAAACGGCTTCTGCTATTTCACGGGAGTTGGATTTAGCGATGAATGGCAGGGAGGACTTGCATGAATGTGGTGGAATTTACCTGGATGATGGTGAAACTGGTGAACGGATTGGGCTTCCAGGACCGACCTTTCGAGAGCTGAACAATCAGTTTCCTGATTTGATATTGCCAGAGAAAGGTGCAGATGAGGGGTGGTGGAACCGGCCTTATGAAATTCGGGAGGAAAGATTTCCCCGTGCGAGAAGCATGATCCAATCGATGATTGATACACATGGCGCTACGGATGATAATGTGGCGATTGTTACCCATGGTGCATTTCATAATGCACTGCTCACGGTGCTTTTGAAGCTGCCTGAGGATCATAATAATTGGATCAATATGAATAATGCGGCCATTACCAGTGTTGATATTTGGGAAGATGGTGTTGGGATCAATTATGTGAATCGGACCGAATTCCTGCCTTCCGAGATGATCAGTTAAATTGATGTGGGACATGATGAAGATACTGAACAGTTGACTGTCGAAAACCTGACGTGGTCCTTGGGAAAGCCTGGCAAATATTAATATAATATTTAGATAAATATAAATAATTAACGTTATAATGGCAAGAGGATTGCAGAAAATCAACAGGGGAAGATTCCCCGGTTTTATCAGGAGAAGTAGTGATGAGTGATACGCAAGCAGATGCACAGCAGAAAATTTATGATGTCGTCATTATCGGCGGCGGTCCAGCCGGCGTTTCGGCTGCCATTTACACAGCTCGTGCAGATCTTTCCACTTTGATCGTGGACAAAGGGATCAGCAGCGGGGCATTGGGCATGGCCAGCAAGATTGCCAATTATCCGGGTTGTGAAGCAGAAATCAAAGGACTGGACTTATTGGAAGAAATGCGCAGTCAGGCAGTGAAGTTTGGTGCGGAATTCATTCAGGATAAAGTGCAGGCTGTGGATCTGATGAGTGAAGACAAGACCGTTTATGGTAATGCCGGCACCTATCCCGGAAAAATTGTGGTGATTGCCAC
>JAIOTF010000155.1 GCA_021107195.1 Anaerolineaceae bacterium
CATCAGAAATATCAAACAGGAAAGACGGCTTCACCAGAACATCATCTTTGTATCTGCTGCCAAATCCGGTATTCAAATTACTTTCGATGGTTCATTGCGAATTTATCCGTTATGTCCGCTATTATCGGGAAGCGCAAAATTTTCCGGTTGACTCACAGGCAGTGAGAAGAAAAACGTGCTGCCTTGACCGATCTCGCTTTCCAGCCAGATGGAACCGCCGTGTGCCTGCACCAGATGCTTGGCGATGGCAAGCCCGAGTCCCATCCCGCCTTTGGAGGGGGCGCGGTCAGTTTTGTAGAAACGCTCAAAGATCCGTTAGGCATCTTCGGGCGGAATCCCGACCCCGGTGTCCTCAAAAGCGATCACAACCTCGTCAGACTGCGTATAGGCGAATATTCGTATGCTGCCATTCGGCGGCGTGAATTTGATGGCATTGTGCAGCAAATTGGTGATGACCTGCTGTATGCGTTCCGGGTCAGCAGAAACCAGCGGAAGATTTTCAGGAAGATCAGTATAGAGAATGAGCCCATTGCGTTCAGCCTGTCCGGTTAATCGTGCGACAGGTGGCAGGATCAAGTCCTGGTTGACCCGGACAGGTTTGATCTTTAACGGAACTTGACCCGATTCGATGCGGGACAGCTCCAGCAGTTCAGAAACAAGCTGGGTCATTACCGCCACTTCCTGTTCCATATGCTTAAGAAACCGGTCGGCTGCCGGCGGATCATTCAATGCACCGTTTTGCAGGGTTTCTACCAGCAGATTCAGGGAGGCAAGAGGCGTTCTTAGATCATGGGAGATGTTGCTGATGAAATCACGGCGAATTGTTTCCAGACGGCGTACTCGTGTCAGGTCTTGCAGGATCACCAGACTACTGGAAGGCGTAGTCGTCATCGGCGTGATGATGACCTGCAAAATACGGCCTTCTTTGCGCCCGGTTTCGATCATCTCCACATACTCCCGGTTTTGATCAACATCCTGCTGCGACTTTTGCCATAATTCAATCATCTGGTGTTGGCGAACGACCTCGGCGAAGGTATGCTTTGTGGCTTTGTCTGCTGTTGTGCCCAGCAGGCGAGCAGCAGCCGGGTTGATCATTCTGACCTGCCCGTCATTTTCAACGATCATTATGCCGTCTGCCATGTGTTCAAGAATCACGCTGACCCTTTTTTGTTCCGTTGTCAGCGCATTGATCTTTTCCTGTAGTTGTTTTGCCATATTGTTGAAAGCGGAAGTCAACTGTGCAACTTCATCACGCGTAGAGGGAGTTAACCGTGCATTTAAATCTCCGTCAGCCATTCGATTGACGGTGGTGGTCAAGGCTCTCACAGGGCGCGTTGTGCGGTTGGCGATCAGCCAGGCCAGCAATGTGGTCAGGATGATCGTGAAGAAGGTAACGGTTAAGATGGTATTACGTATCTTGCGTTGGTTGGATTGCACTTCGTCCAATGGCACGGTAAGGCGCACAAAGCCTACAACTGCTTCATCGGTTTCTGCTTTTATGGCGAGTTGCAGCGTGTCCTCGCCAGTGGCCGGGTCGGTGTAGATGGTATCGCCAGTGCCATTTGCTAAGGCTTGCTGGATTTCAGGATAATAATGCAGATTCTCGGATTTCAGATCATCATCGCCCGATTGCCCCAGAACAGCGCCATCGGCGGCAATCAAAGTGATTTTGTTCCCCAGTAACTGGTAATAATAATTTGCCAGGGGGTCAAGATTTGATTGTGGTTTGGCGGATGCCAATTGTGGGAGAACTGCTTCCTTGATCAGGCGGGCATCAGCCGAGAGCTGGTTCTTCAGATTTTCGGTGTAATTATTTTGTACAAAATTGGAAATGAATAACGCCAGACCAAGCAATACGATCAGGTTAAGAATGATGAATGGCAATGCAATTCGCGATCGTGTGCTGCCCCTGAGAAACATAGATTACCCTTCGAAACGGTATCCCACACCACGGATTGTGATGATGCGTGTGGGAGATGCCGGATCAACTTCGACCTTTTCCCGCAGCCAGCGAATATGGACGTCAACCGTGCGGCTGTCGCCAATATATTCCCACCCCCATACGGTTTCAAGGATGTTTTCGCGGCTGACAACGTGACCGCGGTGCTGTGTCAGAAAGACCAGCAGTTCATATTCTTTAGGTTTTAAAGCCAGAGGTTCACCACGCAGGCTGATTTCATGTCGATCGGGATTGATGACCAGATCATCAAACTTTGAAACCTTTTGTGATTGCACAATTCCTTCGCTGTCCATTTCTTCACGGATCAGGCGTACTCTGCGCAGCATGGCTTTCACGCGCGCCAGCAATTCACGCATGCTGAAAGGTTTGGTCAAATAATCATCAGCGCCGACTTCAAGGCCAACCACCCGGTCAATTTCATCGTCACGTGCGGTGAGCATCAGTACGGGCGTGGTCATCTCCTGGCGCAGCACACGGCAGACTTCAAAGCCGTCCATGCCTGGCAGCATGATATCGAGAATAACCAATTCGGGGGCTTGCTGACGGGCAGCTTCCAGCGCAGAAAGCCCATCGCTGGCTGTGATCACTTCATAGCCGGCGTTTTTGAGGTTATAGGCCACTGTTTCTAGGAGTGCGGGTTCGTCATCAACAACGAGTATTTTTTCAGGCATGGTTTACATCCATTTCTTCCAGAAGATCAGCAAGTTGGGCTGCGCTTTCGGCACGGTCAAAATGCTGTTCCACATACAGGCGGCCAGCAGCGCCCATCTTCTGACCGCGCTCACGGTGGGAAGACAGATCCATAATTGCAAAGGCCAGGGCATCTGGATCGCCCGGAGGTACAAAAATGCCGGCTTTAGCATCTTCTACCACTTGTCGGATAACACCATCAATCGCCAGGATCACCGGGCGTCCGGCAGCCATGTAATCAAAAACCTTGTTAGGGTAGGTGGTTTTGAAGGCTTCGATGGGTTTCAGGATCGCAATGCAAGCATTTGCAGTAGAGATCAAAGCCGGCATTTCTGTTTTTGACATGGCAGGCAAGAAAGTGAGATTAGTGAGTTTCAGGTCTTCAGCCTGCTGCATGAGCAGGGATTTGTCTTTACCACCACCTACCAGCAAAAAATGGATATTTGGCTCTGTTTCCAGTTTCCTGGCGGCTTGAAGGACGATGCCCAGATCATTGGAAAGGCCGTGTGCCCCGGCGTAGAGCACCAGGTATTGGTCTTGAAGCCCCAGGCTTTGACGTAAGTCTGTCTCATCTGATTGCATGTTGAACATGGCCGGGTCGGCGCCATTGGGAATCAGGGTCACTTTTTTGCCACCGCGCTGTGCCACATGTTCGATATACCCCGGGGAGTTGACGATCAGGAGATCTGCCCGGCGGTAAAGAAACTTTTCCAGCCATTCGGACAAAGCGATCAGGACTGGATTCTTTAATACACCTACAGCGATGGCGAATTTTGGCCACAGGTCGCGCACCTCAAAAAGGAATGACACGCCTTTCAAACGGGCTACCAGCCAGGCCGTAACACCTTGAAAAATAGGCGGGCAGGTGCCCCATACAAGGTCTATGTTTTTGACTTGCAAACCGGTAATAAATGATGACAGCATGAAGCTGAAAAAATTGACCAGGCGGTGAAAGAAACTGCGGTGGAGTGCCGGATAGGCATAAGAACGCAAAATGGTGATCCCGGGCTCGGGGTTTTGTTCTTCAAGCCAGGCGATTTTCTCTTTTTGGGGTCGTCCCGTGATGTAACTGATCGGGCTGGCAATAATGGTAACGGTATGCCCGCGCTTCACAAGAAAACGAGCCATTTCATAATGGCGGGTGCCGCCGGCTTCGTCCAAACCAGCAAAGGCTTGGTGGATGATCAGGATGTGCATAAAAAGATTCTACCTTAACATGCAATTCTTATGTTAACTGATGTTTAACGTTGGTTGGGTTTTGTCAATGATTTGATGAGAAACGCCATTTTGAGACCAGTTGGATGGGCAAAGTAGTGTTCAAATGTGCCCGGATGGAAAGAGCAGGTTTTTTGCTGGCATAGGTGGGAGCGTACCAACCCAGGGTAGGGAGGTTGGCTGGTGGCCCCAATACCACTTCACCAGCGCGCACGAGTTGAAGGATTGGCAGGGGTGCCTGTTCGTCTTTTTGCTGGAGAGAAGCGCTGATTTCGAGCGTCACCTGCCCCGCATCTGTCTCAAATGTCAGGCAGTTAAGATCAAGCTGCCACGGCAGGTCTGGCACGAGCCAATGCAGGATAATCTCGTGAGGCGTCTGCACCTGTTTATTTCTGACAGGCAGGAGGGCATCTCTGACAAACCACCCTTCAGAAGGAATGCAGATCAAGCTGCGGCGGTGGGTTACGCCCAAGTGGTCATAACCGTTGTGCTCAGCTGTGATTGATGGCGTTTCATCACTTTGCGATAAGACCTGTGCTTGTGACCAGTCCAGCCACAGGAAGCGCCCGGCACGGGTCATCTGGTCCTGGCCGTCAATCAATACGGTATTATGAACAGCGGTATGAGCCAGGCCATTGTTCCAGGGGGGCGGCGCAGTATAACGGAAGGTGCCGGGGTCGCAGGCGATGTTCACGCCCTGCCACCATAGCTCAACGTGTAATTGATCCGCTTGAGCTGGGCGGTCATGGAAATGTGCCGCTCGCAATGTAGCCCAGGAAGCCCCATCGTCAACTCGCAGCACGCCGGGAGAAGGAATGCAGCGGGGAGGATTGCCTGCTGCGGGATTCAGCCCAAACCACAGGGCAGCCTCGTCCCAGGGGCCGGGGGGCAGCAGCGGCCCGCCGAGAAAAGCACAGGAAGCCGCCTGGACTGTGGGGCGGTAATCGGAAAATGCGCCGGAAGCCAGCGGCAAAATATGTGCGCCGTCGTTGTGTCCCAGGTTTGGCACATTGCCGGAGATGGCGTCGATCTGTGCGTATAGCCACTTTGTTGCGGCTGCCAAACGCTGCTGAATTGACCCTGGCAGCGACTCCCGACGTTGGCGGGCCATTGCATTGAACCACAGGGCTGCTTGCAGCATTAAACGGTGGTAGTTCATTGATTGTTGCACGTACGTGCCATCCGCGGCGATCTGGGTCAGGATGGCACGATTGAACCATCGCCAACCGAGTTTGCGCCAGCGGGCGGCCTTTGGATGATTTGGCAGGATGCAGCCGGCAGTGTAGAGACCGACGGCTTCAGTGATGAGGTGGTTGTTATTTTGGGCGCGTGCATACAACAGGGTGGGTGGGATGCGCCGGGCATGTTCGGCGATCGAAGCCAGCAGGCGTTGGCGGCGTTCGGGTGTTGAACTGGCTGCATCTGCAAACACCTGCAAGACGAAGGTGAAAGCCAGAATGCGCAGCGCAACTTCCTGACCGGAGACCCAGTTGGGGCCGAGGTTGGGCGGATTGTTCTCCCGGAAGGTATCAGCCTGCTGCCAAAATGCGGCGGCGAAAGCCTCATCGTGTTGGAGAGCATAGGCACGCCCCAAAGGGAAGACCCAACCAAAACGGGCAGGCTCCCAGAGAAATTTGATATCTTCGCCTGAACCAGGGTTGTCGTTGAACCCTGACCAGTGTGAGATGGGACGCGGCGGTGATAATTGGATCGGTATGGCTTCTTCATCGCTAAATTGATAAAAACGCCCGCCTGCGATTGTTTTTGCTTCATCAAGCAAGTCTGTGGAAGTTTTATCTGAAACCTGGGCCAGCGCGGTCACATCAGGGGTGGAAAGCGGGAATTCAGATGCGGCTTGCAGCCACTCTTCTTTAACGTCAGATTCTTTTGCAGGGGTGAGCAGCTTAATGAAACCACTTTTTAGCCCGATCTGATAGAGTGCATACAGGGCGGTTTTTCCCAGCCCAAGCTGGGCAACAGCTTTCATCGCGATCTGGAAGCGGTTCATTTAGACTCTTTTCAAAATCCGGATGTGCTTACAGCTTCACCGTATTGCCGGATTTCAGCGATTCCAGTGCAGCGAAGGAAGCCAGGGTCACCGCCCACAATTCCCGATAAGGGATCGGGGCTGGGTCGTTCCCGCGCGTTGCTGAAAGGAATGCCTGCCAGCTTGCGCCGTGGCCTTTATCCTGTTTGAAGCGCGAGCGCAGGACACTGCGGCGACCGGCGCAGGTCATTTCCAACTGGCGAAAATCGTTCAGCACAGCAACTCGCCCGCCTGAAAACACGTCTACCTGTTCTTTGGCAACAGTTTTATCACCATTGGCAAGATAACTGATCGTGCCGATAGAACCATCCGGATAGGTCAGGGTGAGGATGACATTGTCCTGATGGTAACGGCCAGCATCGGGGAGGGCTTTGGCGCTGATCGATAGGGGTGGGGCGCCAACCAGGAAGGACAGGAAATCAATAAAATGACAGCCTTCGCCAATGATCCGCCCACCGCCAACTTCAGGGTCATGCAGCCAATGTGTGTCCGGCAGGAAACCGGCGTTGACTCGATAGTGCATGGCGAGCGGCTCGTTGGAAGCGGCGATGAACTTCTTCATTTTTATCGCCAGTGGGGCAAAGCGGCGATTGAAGCCCACCATCAACAAGGGGGCATTCTTCATCTGCAAAGCAGTTTCAATTTCATCCAGTTCAGCAGCATTTAGTGCCAATGGTTTTTCACAATATACATGCTTGCCATTCTTCAATGCAGTGATTGTCTGGCGTGCATGGTCGTTATGGCGTGTCAGAATGGCAACATGGCTGATGTTTGAATCATTGAGAATTTCTTCTTCGGAGGCGGTGGCGTATTGAAAGCCAAATTTCCCGGCAGCGTGATTTGCATTCAGTCCTGATGCAGAGGCAATACCCACCAGCGGAATCCCTCCCACGCGTTTGACGGCAGGCAGAAATGTTGCTTTGGCATAATTTCCCGCGCCCAATATACCTGCGCCCGTCGTAGCCGCAGGAGCAGATTTGGGATCTCGTTCATTGGGGTAGACTTTGACTGTGGCTTTTTGCTTGTCTTTTTCCGGGTAGGTCAATACTATGCCCAGGAAAGGCTCATCGATCTTTCCGGTAATCAAATCGTAAGCGGATGGTGCATCCAGAATGTCGTAGTGGTGGCTGATCAGCGGAGCGACATTCAATCCGCCGCTGGCGAGCATGGTTATGATGGCTTCTATATTGCGGCCTTCTGTCCAGCGCACGTATCCAAATGGATAATCTTGTCCCTTTTCTTCATACGCGGGGTCGTATCTGCCGGGGCCATAGGAGCGGGAAACATGGAAGCTGAGTTCTTTGGTGTAATAGACCTTGCGGGGAATGTCCATCCCGACTGCACCAATGGCGACCACCTGACCGTGCTCGCGTGCCAGGTTGCCGGCAAGTTCAACCGGGTCGTTGGATTTTGTGTCGGCACAGATCAGAACCACATCGAAGCCTCTGCCCCGGGTGAAGGCTAATCCAGCTGCTTCCGCGTCTTTTCGCAGGCAGGCGGTTGCACCAAATTCCTCGCCCAGTGCCACACGCTTGGGGTCAAGATCAATCCCGAAGACCTCACAACCCGCAGCGCGGGCGATACCGGTGGAGAGTAAACCCAGCAGACCTAAACCAATGATTGCCACGCGTTCCTGCACCTGTGGTTGGGCCAGCCGAAAACCCTGTAAAGCGATTGCACCCAAAGTGGCAAAGGATGCCGATTCAAAATCAACATTCTCGGGCAACTTAAACATCAGATTGCGCGGCACTACCGCCAGCTCGGCATGCACTGCATACCCGGCTCCTGCACATGCCACCCGGTCGCCAACTTCAAAACCCTGCACGCCCTCGCCCAGCGCCACAATTGTGCCTGCTGAGGAATATCCCAGGCTCATTGGTTGCTCCAGTCGATTGAATGCTGCCTGAATGGTCGGCAGAATGCCTTCGCGGCGGGCTTTGTCAAGCACCTGGCGCACAAGGTCAGGGCGGGATTGGGCTTTTCCCACCAGGTTTTTTTCGGCAAATTCAACCACCATGCGCTCTGTTCCTGCTGAAACGAGCGATGCAGCTGTTCGCACAAGTGCGGTGCCGGGACGGGGCAGAGGATCAGGGATATCCACCACCGCGGTTTTGCCATCGCGCATATTTTGTAAAAGTTGTTTCATAACCGGGTTAAACCTCAATGGATGAAGATGTTTTCTTTCTCAGGTAAAGTGTTTTCATTATATTACAGAATAATCAGCATGTTATAATCGCCGCAACCAATGATTGCTTTGCGTGCGAGGAAAGATTATGACATCTGTATTATTCATCAGCAAACGCAGGGAAGATGTATACCGCGATCGGGCACTCGAATTCTTGAAGCAGGTGTTTCCGGACACCACTGTGGTGTTGGGCCTGGCGGGCGAGGCAGCGCCCGAAGTCTTTACCCAGTGGGAAGGCGATTATATCATTTCCTATTTATGCCCCTGGGTTTTACGGCCGCCGCTGCTCTCCCGAGCCGGAATTGCCGCCATTAATTTTCATCCCGCACCCCCGGAATATCCCGGAACGGGCTGCACGAATTTTGCGCTCTATAATCAGGAAACAAGCTATGGTGTCGTTTGTCACCATATGGCTCCCAAAGTGGATTCCGGGCAGATGGTTGCGGTGAAACGCTTCCCGATATTCGAAAGTGATACCGTCTTTTCATTAACCCAGCGTTGTTACGGGGTTATGCTGACCTTGTTTTATGAGATCGTATCCTTTTTGGCGGAAGGAAAACCGCTGCCGGCCTCGGATGAAATATGGACGCGTGAACCATATCGCTTAAGAGATTTGAATGCTTTGAAGGTCATCACACCAGACATGCCGCCGGATGAGATCGAACGCCGCATCAGGGCAGTGACTTACCCCGGCTATCCGGGGGCGCATCTCGTTCTCCATGATATGGTTTTTGAATACAGAGGTAAAACAACGGGAAAATAAGCAGTATTCATCCCAATCGTTCCTGGCGTAGTGTGAAGATGATCTCACCTGCGCTTTTTTTGTTTTAAGTTTGTTCTTTTCAACTTTTAACGGAACGCATACCGTATAATGTGTACTGAAGTAAATGACACTGTGAGACTGCTGCGGGAGGTTTGATGCAGGATCAAGAAAATACTGCGATCGGGTTCTGGCCAACCTATGCTGTGGTTTTGATAGGTTTGTTGGCGGTTATGATCGTAGACGGCAATGCCTGGGGTACTTTGTGGGCCGTAAAAGCAGCCGGTTTGGTCTTATCCCTGATTGCAGGCGGTGCCTATTTTGTATGGCGGGGGGCCATGTCCAAAGCCAAATTGCTGCGCACAGGGTTGGAATGGGTATATGCGTTGATGCTTCTGGCTTTGTTTGGTTCATGGATTCTTTCCCCGGATCCGCGGCAAGGATTGTTCAGGGTGGGCTGGCTGTTAGGGTATTTGCTCCTTTTTTACATTCTGGCAGACGCATTGGAAGCCGGGGCGGATCGCAATGCTGCCATTGCCGCTTTGTTAACTATAAGTGGCGGCATCATTCTCCTGGCGGCTTTAGAGACTTCTATGGTTTATTCTCAGTGGTGGAAGATGGTTGGTTCACGGCAAATTCTTCCACCTTATCCATACCGCCTGGTCAGTCTGGTGGGGCATTCCAGCGCCATGATGGGGCTGGTCAATCTTTGTGCACCGCTGGCTTTATTAGCGTTTCTCCGTACCCGGAATAAAACGCAGCGCATTTTGTTGGCATTTTGGCTGGTCGCCTTTTTAATCGTGGTTCCTTTTTGTTCTTCACCCGGCGGCATGATAGGTACGGCAGTCTGGACAGGGGGATTTTTCATCTACTTGTTATGGAAGAAGCATCCGCCGGAACGGTGGTCTTCCCTTCGACATAGGGGAAAGATCATTGTTATACTGCTTGGGATTGGAATCCTGGCTGCCGTTGGTATTGCTGCATGCCTGGTTTCCATGAAATTTTTACAGCACCCTGCACAAGAAGTCAACGTCTTTGGCAGCCAAAGTGAGATTTGTGCGAACGCACTTCAAATCTGGCTGGCAAATCCCTGGTTTGGGACAGGACCTGACCGATTTAGTTTTGGATATCTTCAGGTAGTCAGTGGAACCCCGCCTGGATATTGGGCATCTCATGCGCATAGCCTTCCTATTCAAATCCTGGCAGAATTTGGAATCGTTGGAGAAATTGCTTTGCTTGCACTTCTAGTTGAGAATCTCCGCTGGTTCTGGAAGCGCTACCATTTGATCGATGATAGCAAGCGAGAGTTGGCGGTGGTGGTTTTGGCGGGCTGTGCAGCCTGGACAGTGCAGATGCTGGTCGATGATTTGACTGGCTTTTCCATAGTAATGGTATCTTTGATCTTGCTTTTGGCGTATTTTGTCAGTTTGCCTGAGACGCCTTTGGAACGCTGGCCTCAAGTTAGTAACAATCTTATTATTCTCCCCGGTCTTATGCTGGCGTTTGGGGCTGGTTGGGCTTTGTGGGCTTATGCACCAATGTCCAGGGGAGTCACTGCTTTGCAGTTGGAAAATTGCAATTCTTCTGCCCCGTTTTTCGCTGCAAGCAAAGATCGCGATCCGAATTTTTCATTTTATGCAACGCAGGCCGGCTATGCCTGGGCGGGATGCGGTTCACCTAACGATGATGAGACAGCGTTGGTGAATGCACATCAGTCTTTTGAAAAAAGCCTGGAGATTGAACCGGATGTTTCCCTGTTTTGGGCAAATCAGGCAGTGGTAGATTGGCAAACAACACGGTATAAAGACAAAGCTGTTCCCAATTTGCAGCATGCGATTGCCCTATCTCCAAATGAGCCAAGTTATGTGTTGAATCTTGGTTGGATTTATGAAGAGGAAAGTTTGGATGGGGCGGCTATTTCGGCCTATACCAGAACACTGGATTTGCAGCCATTGTGGGTAGATCATCCTTTCTGGCAGCTTACTGGTCTTCGCCAGCAGGTCATTCACGAGTGGGAAAGGGCGAATCCGTCTGCCAAAGATGCGGTAAATACCTATTGGTTTGAAGCCCGGGAAGCGATTGAAACCGGGAAATATCAGCAGGCAGAGCTGCTTCTGGCAAATGCGAAATGGGTTGGCGAGCCGAGCCTGGCGGTTCAGGTTAGCCAGGGACTGCTTGCCGAAGCTCAGGGAGATCGTTCTGCTGTGATTGTTGCGTACAGTCAGGTAGCTGATACCGTGCAGCAGCGCATTTTGCATACTCCACACCGGTTCATGCTCTATTACACTGTCTGGATGAATCGCCGTCAGGGAATTACGAACGATTTTGTACCGGGGTATTTGCAGTTGGACCGGGACTGTGGTCAGTATGCAGCGCTCGAAACATTGTATGAAATGTATCATGAAAGCGGTGAATGCAAGGAAGCGGGCGAGGTATGGCAGGTCTGGCAGCAGACCGTGCATGGCGGCGCTTTGGAGGCGCTGCCGCCTGAGCCGGATTGTTGATGAGAGAAAGAGGAGAAGATCAACGGATGAAGAGTTCTTTCAGATCGACGGATTGGCAGTATTTGCTGCGAGAATCAGCATTGATCCTCTCGCTTAGTTATTTCTTTCTGCTTGCCAGCACACATAATGGGTTGGTGAATTTTCATATCTTCTCGATTACCATTGCCCTCTTTTTCCTGTTTGAGATCATTTGGATGGCCTGCGGACAAAAGGTGTCTCTCAAAAAAGAAATTCCCATTCTGATCTTTCTTGGCGTATTGATTGTTGCCGCCTGTTTTTCTATTGACCCCAGACGTTCTTTCACCGAAGTATGGTTGCTGGGGGCAGCCTTATTCCTGTTTTTGCTTTCCTCCGAACTGGTTTCCAGGGGATGGGGAATTGATTTATGGATCAAGGCCTTGCTCATCGTTGGTGCGATCGTGATGATCTTCACCTGGCGCGAGGCAGTTGTTTGGTATCAGCAATGGTTGGCTTTCACCGGGAAAATCTTGCCGGAAATCTCATACCGGCTGCCCGCACCTAATTTTCTGGCCGTTTTTCTTAATATCCTTTTGATGGTAGCGGTTGCTAGTTTCTTGTTCACCAAATCGAAAGCTGCCAAACTGTTCTTGGGAGTATGGGCGTTTTCGGCATTAGGGTTGATTTACCTGACCTCCTCTCGGGGCGGCTGGCTTGGAACTGCGGCTGGTTTGGGCAGTTTATTGCTTTTATCGGCTCTGGCATTTCCAGACAAGCGCAAGGCATTATTCAGATGGCTGCGTCAGCATCGGCTCGTTACTATTCTTCTCGTGATTGGCTTGATTACCCTTATTTTGGTCTTTGCGTGGATTTTTATTCAACAGTCGAAGGTGCCGACGCATGCGGCAATTGGCGACTCCCGATCATTTTTGTGGAATCCCGCCTGGCAGGCATTTACCCAGTCACCGATCATCGGGAGTGGACCCTATACCTATATCAGTTTTTATGTGCAGCAGCAATCAACCCCGCCGTCGCCGTTGTATTTATATGCGCATAGTATTTATCTTGACTTGTTAAGCGGCAGCGGTGCGCTGGGCCTGACCGCATTTCTTGTGATGACTGTCTGTTTGGCAATCGCCTTGTTTAAGAGATTCAGGCAATCCTCTGGGCTGGAACGCGCCGCAGCGATGGCGGCTTTGGGCGCTTTGGCGGCATTTCTTGTCCATGGATTAGTGGATAGCGTACACCATACTATTCCAACCGTAGCATGGCTTTTAGCTTTGGTGCTGGGTGCAGGGATGGGGGATCACGAAGAACAAAAAACTCGCCGTTTCAGTTTTTCCTGGTTGCTTGGACTGAGTTTGGTTTTGTTTGGTGTGCTCAATCTTTGGGCAGAAAAGCCCATGCATGAAGGTGTCATCGCTGGCAATTCCGGCTTATGGCTGGATGCGAGAGCGGATATGCAGGAAACCATTGCTCGCGACCCCAAATTGGCGATTGCCTACCAACAATATGGAATGGTGGCAAGTCAACTGGCCCAGGACGGGGATGCCGAAACATTGCAGGCTGCGATTATTAATTTTGAGGCTGCAATTGCATTGGACCAGCATTGGAGTATCAATTATGCTAACCTCGGCGTATTGCATCGGGCGAATGGCGATTTGGTCCAGTCTGCCCAAATGCTCGAAAAAGCGGTGGGTCTCGCCCCAAAGAGCGCATTGTTTCAACTAAATCTTGGAATCACCTATGAGGCGATGAAAAAAGAAGACCTTGCAGCAGAAGCGTATCAGAATGCGATACAGCTTCAACCGTTGTGGAGGGATGCTTATTTCTGGCGGGAAACAACGTTTCGGACAGCTTTTTTAGCAGATTCTGAAACTTACAATACTGAGAAACCAGGCTCGCTTGCCGAAGCAGAAGCTAATCTTGCGTCGCAGCCTCACCGTGTCGCCTCCTATCTGGATTTGATACCATTCTATCTTGAAGAGGGCCGCTTGGAAGAAGCACAAGAAGCGATCCAGTTTGCTAAACTGGCATACACCGGCAAAGAAGAAGATCGGCTGCTCTTGAAATGGTATGAAGCGGAGTTGGCCGCAAGCAAAGGAGAAGTTGCACTGGCTGCAAACCTGGGAGATGAAACAGCCCATCGTTTTTTACAGCAAGGGGTCTATGGCCCTGGTACTTTCGGTCAATTGATGTATGATCAGCTTGTCTTCCGCCGTCCGGCGATGGTGATGGAAGTTGTACCGCAGATGGCGATGATCATGCTGCCGGATGCCTGGGGGGATCGTATGTACCAGACTGCGGAATGGTATCGTCAGTTGGGCAGCACTGAACGTGCGGAAGATTTGGTGCAGGAATTGAGAGGCCATCTTCCGGATTACGATCTTGTTAGAGACAAATAGCGTTTTTTTGCAAGATGACATCTTGGAGTAGGTAAAAGTACAACACAAGGCATAGACTGTGAACGAAATTGAGAGAAAAGACCTGTCAACCTTAGCCAAGGGCGCGGGTTTTGCATTGATAGGAAAGATCACTGGCAGAGGTCTGCACGTGATTGGTCAAATTGCCCTGGCCCGAATACTTGGACCCGCTGGTTTGGGTATTTATTCTTTAGGTTGGAATACTTTACGCATTATTAGCCTTTTTGCGCCGATGGGGTTAGACAAAGGGGTCATTCGGTTTGCATCACATCAATTTACAAACCGCAAGGAAGATGGTGATTTGCATAAGCTTGTGCTCCAATCCTTATTTATGTCGCTTGCTTCCAGTATTTGCATCGCCGTTATCTTGTTCGGTTTTGCTCCAGTTTTGGAAAATTTATTTCGCAAGCAGGGTTTAACCCAGATTTTTCGATTGATCTCTTTTGCTGTTCCATTTGCAACGCTCCTGGTTGTCGGTGCATCTGCTACCAGCATTTCGCAAGATGTGAAGTATTCTATCTTGTCTGAAGAAATTGCTCAACCCAGTATTAATCTAGTATTGATACTCTTATTTTATTGGCTTGGGATGGGCATAGGTGGAGCTGTTTTGGCTGCTAGTGTATCCTTTTTTTTGTCGGCAGGATTAGCAATATATTTTCTGAGGCGCTTGATTCCTGGCATGTTTGCCTGGGAAGCAAAGATAAGGTTGTTTAATATTAATAGTAAATTGTTAACGTATTCATTGCCAATTGCGCTTTCTGGCGCTTTCAGTACATTGATTTTGCTTTTGGACCGGGTGATGATTGGCTATTTCCGAACTGATTTTGAAACCGGTATTTACCAGGCAATATCTTTGTATTCTCTGATTTTTGTTACGATTCTCAGTGCATTAAAGACGATATTCTCACCAATGATTTCGGAGTTATTTAACAATACTGCACTGGCAAGATTTCATTCATTGTATAAATTAACGACGAAATGGGGTATCTATTTTGGCATCCCGTTTCTTCTAATTCTTTTATTTTCACCGGATGAAGTCATTCGCATCTTATATGGTGAGATATATACTGTAGGTACTTCTGCGCTGACAATTTTGATGCTTGGTCAAATTGCAAATATCGGTACTGGCCCAGTTGATTTGATGTTGATGATGACGGATCACCAGAAGGATTGGTTGTGGATCACTGGGGCAGGATTCTTTATCAATATTGTTTTGAATGTCCTGTTGATTCCTTCATTTGGCTATACTGGTGCTGCTACCAGTGTGTCAATCACTTTATCAATTATTTATATTGCAGGATTGATTCGGGTGAAGCAGGTTCATGGTATATGGCCATACGCTTGGCAATATTTGAAAGGACTTCTGATTACCCTTTTTACGATTATCGTTTTGGTCGTATTCAACCGAATTTTGCAAGTAGATTCAGCTTTGTTACATGTCTTGATTATTTCTGTACTATCTTTTGGGGTTTTCATCGCAGGATTATTAATTATTGGATTAGATGAGGCGGATAGAGAGTTGCTATTCGTTCTCCAAAAGAAATTTGTCAATTCGTTTACCAAATACAGGTAAGCAGGAAATATTATTGATCATAATGGAGGAACTATGCCTTCAAAAGCAAGAGCAACACTGGATGAGATTGATGTGAAACGAGTAAAAGAAGCTGCACTGAGGAGGTTGAAGGATATTCCTGCGACGGTGTCTTGGCGTAGCAGCAAACTTGCTCAGCAAAACCAGGAAAGGATTTCTCTCCTTGAAGGCTTATATTGGGGGAAAAGATGCGTGTTGATGGCAAATGGACCATCCCTTGCAAAAATGGATTTCGAGAAAATAAAGAATGAATATACAATTGGATTGAATCGGATTTATTTGCTTTTTGATCAATTGCCTTTTGAACCAGATTTTTTTGTTTGTGTAAATGAATTGGTATTGGAGCAGTTCTCTAGTGAAATTGCTGCATTGAAAATGCTGAAATTTCTGAATTGGAACCGGCGTCAATTCTTTGATCCAGCAGACAAGAATTTGGGATTTGTCAAACTCAGTATGCGCTTAGGCGATCAATTCGGTTCGGATTTAAAGAAGCCTATTTCTTCAGGGGGAACAGTCACTTTCGTAGCGCTACAAACTGCTTTTTATTTGGGGTTTAAAGAAGTAGTTATTATCGGGATGGATCATAATTTTGTAGATAAAGGCACGCCAAACAAGGTAGTTGAACGAACATCTGCCGAAGATCAAAATCATTTTCATCCAAATTATTTTCCCAAAGGCAGCAAATGGCAGCTTCCTGATCTGAGGAGGTCAGAAGTGGCATATGCTTTGGCCAGAGAAGCGTATGAACATGATGGCAGGAGAATTATTGATGCGACCGAAGGGGGAAAATGCCAAGTATTTGAGAAAATAGAATTTTCCGCAATTTTCCGTTCGTGATATGCACTTTTTAAGTAAGATAATTGTTTAAGATAAGGTTCGTGATGGATGAAATCACCTCGACGATGTAACATTTTGGGAGTGGGTGTCAGCGCGATCAATATGCCCCAGGCTTTGCAAACCGTGGCAGATTGGATCAATGAGCGTTCACCGCACTATATTTGTGTCACGCCTGCGCATGCCGTCATGGATGTTTACCAGGATGATGACCTGTGCGGGATATACAACCACAGCGGGTTAACAACACCGGATGGAATGGCAATTGTTTGGTTGTTGAATTGGTATGGCTATTCGGAGGTGGAGAGGGTCTATGGCCCTGATTTATTGCTGGCAGTTTGTGCGCAGTCGGTTGAGCGGGGATACCGGCATTATTTTTACGGCGCAGCACCGGGCGTTGCCCAAAAACTGGCAGATGCGTTACAGAATTCTTTTCCTGGGCTGCAAGTGGTGGGAGTGGAATCGCCACCATTTCGGGCATTGACGCCGGAAGAAGATGCAGAAGCGGTTACCAGAATCCGCAGTGCAAACCCCGATTTTGTATGGGTGGGTATTGGCTCCCCTCGGCAGGAGCGTTGGATGTGTGACCACCTTGAACTTCTGGAAGTACCTGTGCTGGTTGGAATAGGTGCTGCTTTTGATTTTTTGTCTGGCAACAAGCCGCAGGCTCCGCGCTGGATGCAGCACTGCGGACTGGAATGGTTTTTTCGTTTGATCAGTGAGCCGAGGCGTTTGTGGCGGCGCTATATTCGTTATCCGAAATTTGTGGTTTTGGCTGTTTTACAACGTTTGGGATTCATTTCATTTTTGTTGTAAAATTGAAGATAATTCGTTCAGTGATGGTTTGATTCTTGCAGGATTCAAGGTATGCTTCGAAGATTTTCTGTTAATTTTGCAGGAGTCTCTATTTTTCTTGACGCAATCCTCATCGATTTTGCTTTGGGGCTGGCGGCAATTCTCCGCATGCCTTTGAATGCGTTTTCATTTGTTGAGCCAGTTCCATCTCCGGTGCGCTTACCTCCTGTCCTCTTTGCTATCTTCCCCGTGCTTTGGCTTAGTGTATTGCTTCTCTTTGCAGTCTATGATGGCCGCAAAAACCTGCGCTGGCTTGATGAACTGGGCAGTCTGACATTGGGTTCTATGTTAGCAGCCGTATCTATGGCGGGCGTTTTATACTTTTCTTTTCGCGATGTGTCCAGGTTCTTGTTTCTGTTTTTCGTAGTGTTGGGATATTTCCTCTTGTTGCTTTGGCGGCTTGCAGTCAGGATGTCTTTTCGCCGCAGACGCTTACATGGATTGCAACATCGTTTGGTGCTCATCCTCGGAGCGGGAAGGGTTGGCCGGGGACTTTTGAATCAAATTTTAAGCCAGCCTGATGTGGGCATCCGTATTGTGGGGTATCTGGATGATGATCCTCTCAAGCAGGAGAATGGATTGGATGTTTTAGGCCCACTGGATAAGACTCGCCAGTTGGTGATTGAAAATGATGTGGATGATGTCATTGTAGCCCTGCCGCAGTCAGCTTTTTCCAGATTGAATCAAGTCGTGAGCGGTATATATGATTTACCGGTGCGTGTTTGGGTGATCCCTGATTATTTTGCCCTCACCCTGCACCAGGCTTCTGTGGAGAAGTTTGCTGGCCTTCCCATGTTAAACCTTAGGGCACCAGCCATCACCGAGTACCAAAGAATGGTCAAGCGCGGCTTTGATCTCCTCAGTACGTCA
>JAIOTF010000331.1 GCA_021107195.1 Anaerolineaceae bacterium
AAAGATTTGAACGTCAAAGAATCCTGCTTGCGTGAACACATCCTTCCAATTTTGTGAAAGGCGCCACAACTCGCGCGCCCCTAAAGCAGTCAAACAAGCTTCTTGCAAACTGGAAACCTGCCGGCCAGACTCACAAATCGACTTAAAAAGTCCGCTTGCCCTTTTTTGCAAACCATCATCAATTAAAAATTGAGCTCTTTCCCGCAGCGGTGAGTAATACTCCTCGTGGCCTAATGAGATCAAAGCAAGCCGCGACGGAGTAAGATCATCACGATTTTTTACCTCTGCATCAATAAACACATTCAATAATTCTTTTTCCTGCACATTTTGCCACACCAAGGGGTCTTGCCTCAATGCAGACAATATACTGGAAGCGTCTTCTGGTGAAAACGTTATGCGCAGAAATGAATACAACTCGGAATTATTCATCGATTATTCCATCTCCCCAAACAGCTCAATCTCATAAACTACATCAGTTGGATTGCAAGATAATATGCCACAATAATCAAAACAAACCCGATTAAAAACAGGAATATCCCGATCCCCGCAGCAGTTTTCACCAATTGATTCAATGCATCAATCAGTTTGGAAGCATTACCCACCAAACCGGTAATTTCTTCTGCTATCCCTTTCTGGGCCAACTGCGTTGTCTGTTGTGCAATCACTTTCAAATCCCCCCAAATCAATTTGGTAATCAACGTGAATAACCCCGCCATCATCGACACTGTTCCCAGGACAAAGAGACTCACCGCCATCGCAAAAATCAAATTTGGAATATTCATTTAATCAACCATGCCTCCTGAATAGTGAATTCAGAAGACATGGTTGCAATTACTATGCCAGATGCTTTTAACTCGTATGAATAATGTCAGAAGGTAAGTGTACTAGATCTACAACTGCATCATCACAAAACAGGAGTGCCCGCTCAATCGCATTACTCAACTCGCGAATATTACCCGGCCATTTGTATTTCACCAAAGCTTCAAGCCCGCGCTGTGAAATATCGGTTACATTCGCCCCCAACCGAAGATTAATTCTGCGTACAAAAAAACCGGCCAGCTCAGGAATATCCTGGCTGCGCTCACGTAACGGTGGAAGGTGAAGATTCACAACCTTTAACCGATAATAAAGATCCTCTCGAAATTCGTTCTCTTTGATTAAAGTAGGCAAATCACGATTAGAAGCTGCCAGGATCTGCACGTCTACTTTGATCATTTTTATTCCCCCAACCCGTCGAAATGCACGCTCTTCAATAGCACGCAACAGTTTTGCCTGCATATCCAATGACATAGAGGAAATCTCATCGAGGAAAAGTATCCCCCCATCCGCTACCTCCATCAAACCCAGCTTCCGACGATCGGCTCCCGTAAATGCGCCAGCTTCATATCCAAACAACTCCGATTCAAGCATAGTCGGTTGAATCGCCGCACAATTTATTGGTATAAAGGGCTTTTCTGCTCTTGGCCCTGATTTGTGAATATAATTTGCCAAAACCTCTTTTCCTGTACCGGTTTCTCCTGTGATCAACACTGATACTGATGCTTCAGCCGCCCGTCTGGCCTGATCAACAACAGACTTCATCCCCTGGCTCTTACCAATAATAAAATGCAAATCCTTTTGTTGGGATTGCCGCAGATGAGTCAATTCCCTTCGCATCGACACCGCTTCGCATGCTCGATCCAGAGATTTCTCCAAACGAGAAAATTCAATGGGCTTGGTCAAAAAATCATGCGCACCATTCTTCATCGCTTCAACAGCCATTTCAATATCGCCATATGCGGTGATCATGATCACCGGCGGTCGCAGCATCATTCGTTCTGTTTCATACAGCAAGCTCGGCCCATAGCCATCCGGGAGTTGCACATCCAGAAGTACAATATCTGCATCAGCCCGATCCAGGCTCTCGCGCGCTTCTGCTAAATTTGCTGCGCCTGTCACATCGTATCCTTTGCCTAGCAAAAATTCACCTATATTCTGGCGCGCATTCTCTTCGTCATCCACAATTAATATCGTATAACTCATGATCTTTCTCCATCAATTGCAACCGGCAGCTCAACGTGAAAAACAGTCCCTCCCGGGAAACTGTTTGCGTAAATTGCGCCGCAGTGCGTTGTTACAATCTGCTTTGTAATAGCCAAACCTAAACCAGTGCCTCGCGGTTTATTGGACACAAATGGTTCAAAGATGCGGTCTTTCAACCCCTCGGGAATACCAGGACCATCATCCGCAATCGTAACCTCTATTTGCGGCTGTTGATTCGACACCTCCTTCAATCCCGCTCGCACAGAAAGGGTACCTCCCTTTTCACGCATCACATCAACCGCATTGCTGATCAAATTTGTGAAGACCCGCTCTAATGAACGCTCATCCCCATTGATCAAAGGTAAATTTTCGTCTGCCTTAAAATACATATCAATATTAACACGCATCATCCTCGGATGCCAACGATTCAAGACGCGCTGCACCAAATCAGGGACATTTACTGCTTGGAATTTATGCTCAATTGGTCTGGAAAAAGCGAGTACCGACTCCATCAATTCGTTCAACCGTGTGCAATCACTCTGCGCTCGCTCGATCAAATCCAAATTTGCAGATTCCCCCTCCATCTTGCTCGCTAATAGCTGTAATCCCGTCGAGATATTATTGATCGGGTTACGCACCTCATGAGCAAATACTGCTGTAAATTCTCCCAGCATGGCATGGTTTTCCAATTGCTCTGTCCGAAGACGGTTTTTTTCTTCCTCGCTTACATCAGTGATCAGCACCAAAACCGCCTTTGCCTGACCATTCTCCACTACTGGAGCCACCTGGATTTGGACAGGAAAAGCCGAACCATCTCTTCGATGCAAAGAGACCTTTGCAATAGTGTGACTTTTCAGACTTTGGGTTGCATCTTCCAGGGTTCGGATCAGGCCCGTTGACCCAATCAAAACATTCTCCACCTCTTCCCCAAACACTTCACTGCTGGCATAACCCAACAGAGCTTCGGCAACAGAATTGATTTGAATCACCTTTAGGCTTGGGGAAAGAACAACAACACTCTCCTCAGTATGCTCAAGAACGTTGTTCAAAACAGATAAAGAAAATTCCTTCCTCTGATTCTCGGAGGACAAATTTTCAATTAATGCCAGTTTCTGAAGCTGGTCGCCTATATAAAAATGAAAGAATTCTAATATCTTTTCTATCTCAGGAATAGGTTCCTTTGTAGCATCCCCAACAACCAAAAGGCCAAACGCTGCCTGCTTCTGTCCAATCGGCACAGATGCTACATACTTCAATCCAGCAATCCTTCCAAGACGATGCAGTTCTGTGAACACTCTTCTTCCTGGCTTCCAGATCACCATCTCAGATAGGCGGATTATATCTGCTGACGATAGAACCGGTGGAAAAATTTCTTCTAAATCTGTCGTTGCCACACGCAATGCTTGTGGCTTTGTGCTGTCAACCCGATAGATATAAATCAAATTCGTCCCGAAAAGCTTGGAAACCGCATTAAAAACCAGATCATACAATTTCTCTTCGTCAACAACATCACCCTGCTTGACCAGATCCAGCAATAACTCCATTTGGGCTTCAGGACGCTGAAATGAACACGGAGTATGGGTATCAGACTCAATTCTCAATAAGATCCAATTTGCAGCATCGTCAAGAAAAACGGGCTCAATTTGTACTTGCTTTGGCGCTGTATGCCTTCTTACCAACTGCGAACTGAATTTTTGTCCAACTTCAAGGCGGTTCAGATCACAACCAGGTAAAAAATCCAAATATGACCTGCCTGCAATCTCCTTCAGTGTGAATGCAGTTACTTCCAGGAACTTGCTGTTGGCAAAAGAAATCTCTTGATTTGTTCGGTTAAGTAATAGCGCTGCTTCAGGTATCAAATTGAAAACAGCGCTGATTTCAGGCCAGGTTGGATTTTTCCCGAACAAATAGTCGGGCAGGTTAAATATTTTTTGCATCATACCGGATAGCTGACCGTATTTCTAAGGTGAGCTGGCAAGATTCCCTCCATTGCCCTGTATTTTGCGACTGTCCTCCGAGCAACCTGAAAACCTTCTTTGGCCATCAACTTTGCCAGCTCCGAATCACTCATTGGTTTGCTCTCTTCAGAAATTAACTCACAGAGAACTGTTCTGGCATTCAAGCTCCGATCAAAAAACGATGACAACGGAACAATCCGCCCATTTGGTAATTGTACCGTCTTACTGGAAACTGCGCGCGAAATAGTTGATTCATGCACCTCCAGCTTGACCGCAATCTCCGCTCGGGTCAACTGCCTCAAGTAACGTTCTCCCTGTACAATTGCAACCCTTTGAATTGACACCACTCTTTGCATTAACCGCTGCATAGTATGGTTGCGTTGTTGAATACACTTCACCAGAAGGGAAGCTTTTTCAAGATCGCTGCGCCACGCATCCTTTTTTTTCGGTTCAACCTGTCGAATCGCCTGCCGGAAAAGCGGGTTAACACGCAGGGTGCCATAAACCGGCATGATGATTTCGACAACCAAAGGATTATTCACATCATTGTTCAAATAATTGATGATGATATCGGGCTGCCGATAAACCTGGACAGCAGTGCGTGAAGGCAACCTTACATCACCCCAATGAGAACGAGATGGAAAAGGATTCAGATTTTCACTGATAAACCGGACAGCCTCTTGAATTTTGCGGGTAGAAGCATTCAATTGATGCGCCAATTCTGTCAATTGATGGCGGCTCAATTTATCCATCCCGTTCATGATGATTTCCACTGTGAAATCCGGAATATACTTGTTTTCTGCAAGAAGCTCAATTTGTACAAGCAATGCCTCCTGAGGCGACCTTGACCCCACGCCTACAGGATTTGCACGTTTAATGATCGACAATACATTTTCAACGCGTGATGGAAGCACATGAAAATAGCGCACAGTCTCATCAATACCAACTGAAAGAAGACCATCGTTGTCCAAACGTGTCAGCAAAAAAGCAGCAATCGGTCTGTCTTCCTCTGCAAGCTCTGGCGCAATTTGTCGGAAAACATACGTTGGCAAGTCTGCGCCCATCGCTGGCTGATCGATTTCTGGCGCATTATCTTCATAACGATCTGATCGTGGGGTAAAATCTTCGCGTGGCGAAATAAATACAATCGGCTCCTCAGAATCATCTGATTTCGGACAACTGCACATTGGGCAACTGCCATGCGGAGGTAAAAGCCGGTTACAGGTCGGACAACGGCGCTCTTCAACCATCTCTAATGCTGGATTGGTTGACAGTTCTGCCTCAATCTCCTGCCTCAGTTCATCAGCAGTCATACTTAATAAAGTCATCGTCTGCGCCAGATGAGCAGTAGTTAATGGACGAAGTGCATGCGATTGAATTTGAAACATAACCGTACCCCTTACTTGAATTAGTATATCCTGTTCGCTTATTTGTTGCAAGATGTATGCCAGGCAAATCAATCTTAAAAACACAAGTCACAAGTGGTAGAATCAACTCAATCCACGCCACCACCCAGGAATGTCTATGCAAGAAACCATAAAAATCATCGGTGCAGGCTTGGCTGGCTGCGAAGCCGCCTGGCAAGCAGCCCAAAACGGATTACAGATTGAACTCTATGAAATGCGTCCGTTTGTCAAAACCGGGGCTCACCAAACCGATCAACTGGCTGAAATGGTATGCTCCAACTCTTTGGGCTCTAATTTGCCAGACCGCGCTTCTGGTTTGCTGAAAGAAGAACTGCGCCGTTTAGGATCGTTACTTCTCGCCTGCGCAGAGCAAACATCCGTGCCAGCCGGGGGGGGCCTGGCCGTCGACCGGGAAGCGTTTTCCAGTCTGGTTACAGAACGCATCGCGTCACACCCGAATATCACCTTGTTTCGGAAAGAAGTACAACAAATTCCGTCAGACGGCCCGGTTATTATTGCTTCTGGCCCACTGACTTCTTCATCGCTTTCTGAAGATATTCACAACTGGAGCGGCAAAGACAATCTTTTTTTCTTTGATGCCATTGCTCCGATCATCGCCAGTGAATCGATCAATATGGAAATCGCCTTCCGCGCTTCGCGCTATGATCGCGGCGAACAGGAACAGGGTGATTATATAAACGCACCACTGAATAAAGCTGAATACGATCATTTCATTGAATGTCTCCTCAATGCAGAACGGGCTGTATTGCGGGAATTTGAAGCCGAGCTCCTGGAAGGTGTACGTGCCGGCCCAGCGGCTTTCTTCGAAGGCTGTCTTCCTGTGGAAATTATTGCCAGCCGGGGCCACGACTCCCTTGCCTATGGCCCCATGCGCCCGGTAGGGTTAAGAGACCCCCGAACAGGGAATCGCCCCTATGCCGTTTTGCAGCTCCGGCAGGACAACCTGGCCGCCAGTTTATACAATATGGTTGGTTTTCAAACCAATCTGGCTTTCTCCTCGCAAAGAGAGGTATTCCGCCTGATTCCAGGTTTGGAAAATGCAGAATTTGTGCGCTATGGTCAAATGCACCGCAATACATTCATCGCCTCTCCATTGTTATTGCAACCAACGCTGCAATCAAAAGACCAGCCAATGCTGTTTTTCGCTGGACAGATCACCGGGGTAGAAGGCTATATTGGGAATGTTGCCACAGGGCTTCTGGCCGGATTGAACGTTTCACGCCTGATGATGAATCAAAATCTGTTAGAACTCCCCAAAACTACAATGCTCGGTGCGTTATGCCAATACATTACACACGCAAATATGAAAGACTTTCAACCGATGAAAGCAAATTTCGGCATTGTGCCTGCTCTAGAAAATCGTGTAAAGGGCAAGCGGCAGCGAGCAGCAGCCTATGCAGAACGCGCCATTGAACACCTGGAAGAATTCATCCAATCCAACGGACTGCGAAATGATTGAAAATCGCAAGCAGAGCTTAATTACCATTGCGCTGATTCTACTTGTGCTTGCTGCCGCGATTGGATTCCCCGCTATCCAAAACAAGCTTACTGAAGAAAGCACCTGCGAACCCTCACCCACAACGCCGCCCGAGGAACCTCAATTCGATGGTCAGCGCGCCTATCAACACGTCGTCGAACAAGTCTCATTTGGCCCCCGCTATCCGGGCAGTGACGGTCACTCGGCAACCATTCAATGGATCTCTCAAGAATTAGAAAACAATGACTGGCAAGTCGAACACCAAACTCTGAAAATCGAAGGCCACGCTGTGCATAATTTGATTGCGCACCATGGTGAGCAGTTGCCGGACACCATCCTCGGCGCTCATTACGACACTCGCTTGTGGGCCGATAATGATCCCGATCCAGCCCAGCGAGGTCAACCCGTTCCCGGGGCAAACGACGGTGCTTCTGGCGTTGCTGTCCTGTTGGAATTGGCCCGCGTTATTCCAGGCGATGTGCAAAAAAACACCTGGCTCGTGTTCTTTGACGCAGAAGATCAAGGAAGAATATCCGGCTGGGATTGGATATTAGGTTCAACTGCATTTGTTCAAAATTTACAAGCAGACCCTCAAGCCGTGATCATTGTTGACATGATCGGTGACAAGGATCTAAATATATATCTGGAAAAGAATTCTGACCCTGCTCTATCTAAGCAAATCTGGGATCAGGCAGCTGCCCTGGGATATGAAAAAGAATTCATCAACGAAGAGGGTTATAGCATCCTGGATGACCATACCCCCTTTCTCGAAGCCGGCATTCCGGCCATTGACATCATAGATTTTGATTATCCCGCCTGGCATACAATTAATGACAACCTGGAGCAAGTCTCCGCTGAAAGCTTGCAAGCCGTTGGAGATACCCTTCTGGCCTGGTTGCTTGCACAAAATGAATGATTCCAAAATTTCAGAAACGACCACTCTGCCAGCAATTCTCAATTTGCTGAAATAAATCTGTTGTAGTAACGACTTCAATCGTTACGAGAATTGCTGCCACTCTACAATTGGCAAAAACTCCATCCTGTCGTAAACTAGTATTGTATGTCTAAATCATCGATCGATTGTCTAAAATCATTTCACCCAATATGGACTCAGCGCGTCATCCAGAAATTTTCTACGCAAAAGGGGATGCGGGCAGATCTGCAAAACCAGCTTGATAATTTCTACCGTTCATTGGAACAAGCGGTAGAAAACAATGAGCCGGCCTGGCTTGATTCAATCCTGGCGTTATGGTCGACTTCCCTTACGCGCACGGATGTTGAAGGTCACGCCAACACCCTCACCAAATTCATCGCCGATCTATCCGATCTCACCTTTTCCATTGTGCGCCAGGAGTATGACGAACATACTGCGCTTGAGATCACCGATCTTTTGCTGCCTCAATTCACGTATGCATTTGTAAAATGCACCGAACTTGAAACGCAATCCAAAACCAATTTCCTCTCGCAAGAACTCACCCAGGTTAAAGAAAACCTGTCACGTGTTGATAAAAGCAAATCTGATTTCGTCGCCATTGCAGCCCACGAGCTAAAGACACCGCTCACCCTCATTGAAGGTTATGCATCCATGCTGGGAGACAGTTTCACCAGCCGGCAAATGGAAGAAGGCTCAACAGAGGTCGTCTTGCTTACCGGTCTCCGTACTGGAATTGTGAGAATGAGAAGCATCATTGACGATATGATTGATGTCTCAATGATCGACAACGGCTTGATGAAACTGAATTTCCAACCTGTTTGGCTCGACCGGCTCATCAATATCTTGACCACTGAACTCAACCCAACCATTGAAGAACGCGGCTTAACCCTGGCCATTGAACCTTTTGAAGCATTTGATGAAATGACATTCGGCGATCCCGAAAGGATCATGCAAATCTTTCGCAATATCCTGCTTAATTCCATCAAATACACTCCGGATGGAGGGAAAATTTCCGTCACCGGACGAAAATTGCCCGGTTTTGTTGAAATAATCATCTCAGATACCGGGATCGGCATCTCCCCGGACCATCAGGAAATTGTTTTTGAAAAATTCACTCGACTGGGCAGTGCGATGCTTCATTCCAGCGGCAAGACAAAATTCAAAGGCGGCGGCCCGGGATTGGGGCTGCACATCGCTAAAGGGATCGTTGAATGCCACGGCGGCACCATCTGGCTCGAATCCCCGGGTTACGATGAAAAAAAGCTTCCCGGAACCGTCGTTCATATTCTCTTGCCGATACGTAAAGAGCCGCCGGACGACAACACTGCCAAGCTCTTTGCCCCGTTGATCAAAACAGATATACCGGCAGAAGACGAGTAATGGATGAACACATGATAACTTTCAAAACAGCAAAGCGCGTTTCTTCCTTAAAACCCTATTTCTTCGCTTCTCTCTCAAATAAAATTAATGAACTTCGTTCAAATAACGTTGACGTCATCCGCATTGACATCGGTTCACCTGATTTGCCGCCAGCTGAATTCATTATTAATGTCCTGTCCAAAGAAGCGCGCCGTACAGATACCCACAGATATACACCTTATGGTGGAACCTTGTCGTTTCGTCAAGCGATATCCACATATTACCAAAATCGCTTTGGCGTAGATCTGGATCCCGTCAAAGAAGTCGTCGGGCTGATTGGCTCCAAAGAAGGCCTATTTAATCTCAGTCAGATTTTGCTCGACCCCGGAGACCTTGTCCTGGTACCCGACCCTGGCTATCCCGTTTATAAGTCCAGTGCTGCAATTGCCGGCGCTGATACATACAAGATCCCTTTACTTAGCGCAAACGATTATTTGCCCGATCTTAACGCCATTCCTGATGAAATCGCCGATAAAGCCAAGCTTCTCTGGCTCAACTACCCCAATAATCCCACCGGAGCAGTAGCGTCATTAGGTTTCTTTGAAAAAGTTGTTGCTTTTGCAAAACGGCACCGCATTCTGATCGCACATGATGCACCCTATGCAGATATCTGTTATGATGACTATCTTGCGCCCAGTATTCTCCAAGTACCCGGCGCAAAAGACGTGGCGATTGAATTCAATTCACTCTCCAAAGCTTACAACATGGCTGGCTGGCGTCTTGGCATGGCCGTCGGCAACCCACAAATCATCCAACTCTTGCATACGTACAAAACCCAACTGGATACCTCGCATTTTGCTCCCATTCTTTCTGCAGGCGTTACGGCCCTCACCGGCGACCAAACCTGGCTCAAGGACCGTAATCTGGTCTATCTGGAACGCCGTGATATCGTCGTGCAGACTTTAAAAGACCTGGGGTTTTCAATGAAAATACCCCCTGCTGCAATTTACGTTTGGGCACACTTACCGGAGCAATACTCCGATGAATTTGCATTTTGCAGCACCGTGCTGGATGAAACAGGTGTGAGCATCACTCCTGGTGGAGTCTATGGAGAAAACGGTTCAGGCTACATCCGCATCTCATTGGGAACAAAAACAGAAGAGATCAAAGAAGCCATGCACCGACTTTCAGAATGGTTTAACTCGAAAGGGCATAAAATTCCTTAATGGCAAAAAGAATTCCTGAACCAACAAAGCCACCCCGTGAAAGAGCGTTTCTGGTTGGGGTCGAATTTCGCAACGATTCAAATATCTTGCCGCTTGAAGACTCATTGGAAGAGCTGGCACTGCTTGCCAATACTGCCGGCTTAGAGGTGGTCGGTGAAACTACTCAAAAGCGGGATCGTCCAAATCCTGAAACTTTGATTGGCTCAGGAAAAGTGGAAGAGATTATCACCCTCGTTGAAGAAACCCTAACGCAGGTAGTTGTCTTTGACAATGAACTCTCACCGCGTCATTTGCGCGAACTCGAAAAGAAATTTGGCACAAAAGTCCGCGTCATTGATCGTACCGCCTTGATCCTGGATATTTTTGCACAGCATGCGAAAACAAGAGAGGGCATCCTTCAGGTTCAGCTTGCGCAATACGAATACCTTCTTCCCAGATTAACCCGGGCCTGGACACATCTCGCCCGCCAGAGCGGTGGATCAGCAGGCCGTGGCGGTACCGGCGGTGTTGGCCTGCGTGGTCCGGGCGAGACTCAGCTTGAAGTCGACCGCCGCGAGATCAAACGTCAGATCTATACACTAAAAGAAAAACTCGAAAAAGTGCGTTCCCACCGCTCCCGCTACCGCGAAAAACGCAAGCAATCGCAAATCCCAACTGTTGCCCTTGTTGGCTACACGAATGCCGGTAAATCCACCTTGCTCAACCGCTTGACAAACGCAAAAGTGCTGGTTGCAAACCGTCTTTTTGCCACCCTGGACCCAACCACCCGCAGCGTTGTGCTGCCTTCTGGCACAAAATTTCTGATGACTGACACCGTTGGATTCATCCAGAAACTTCCGCATCAAGTAGTGGCCGCATTTCGCGCAACCCTGGAAGAGATCGCAGAAGCAGATTTACTCTTGCTTGTCGTTGACATCACACACCCGAATGCCATTGCACAATGGCGCGCCGTTCAAGTCACACTCGCTGATTTACAAGCCGACCATATCCCCACGGTTACGGTGCTGAATAAGATTGACCGGCTGCCTGCGCCTGAACACTCCCAGGAGACCCTTCAATTCTTTGAAGATGCAGTTGCAATTTCGGCCAAAAAAGGGCAAGGCATTCCTGACTTATTGAATACCATCGAGCAAAGACTGTTCCACGAACTCATCCCGATCAAAGTTGAATTACCGTACGACCAGGGAAATTTGATTTCAATCTTCCACGCTCAGGGACAAGTAACCAAAATTGAACACGGCCGAGGCAAAGTATTGATGGAGGGTTTCATCCCCGGAAGATTGATCACTCAATACCAACCCTTCTTCATCGTTGCTGCCAATTCCACTGAAGGCTGACAGGACGGACAAAATGATATCCCGCTTTTCGAAATTCCTCGACCATACTTCTGAATTTCTGGCGTCCCGAAAAGGATTACTGCCTATCATCGCTGTTCTATGTGTGACACTCAATTTCTTGCTGCGCATCTTCACTTCCGGCTGGCTCGCTTCTTCCGATTTGTTCTTACACGCAGGCATCATCCTGGCTGTTCTGGGATTCATGCTGGCCTGGGCACTTTAATCTTTGCCGTATAACAAATCTTTCGGTTATCCCATGAATCAATCCACCGCTTACTTTATTTCACCACATGGTTTTGGTCATGCAGCACGTTCCGCGGCTGTCATGTCAGCCCTCCGCGAACGCATTCCTGATATTTGTTTTGAAATCTACACCCTCATCCCTGAATGGTTCTTTTCAGAAGCGCTTTCAGCCAACTACAATTATCACACCTTGAGAACAGATGTCGGACTGATCCAGGATTCTCCTCTCTCTGAAAATGCTTTGGCGACCCTGCAAGCCCTCGATCAATTCCTCCCGCTCCCGCTCAACCACATAGAACATATTGCACAAGATCTTGCAAACAGGAATTGCCTATGCGCAATATGCGACATTTCTCCTCTTGGCATCCTGGCAGGTAAACGTGCTGGCATTCCTGTTGCCCTCATCGAAAACTTCACCTGGGATTGGATCTATGAAAATTACCAACAAGCAAATCCCGGTTTTTCAAAGCATATCAAATATCTTCGCGAGATTTATCAATCCCCGGATTTACATATTCTTGCCCAGCCATACTGCCAGCCCAACGCAAACGCAAACCTGAAAGCCAGGCCGATCAGCCGCTCACCCAAAAAGACGCGCCAAGCAGTTAGGGAGGCGCTCAACCTTAAAGAAGGGGAGCAGATGATCCTCATCACCATGGGCGGGATTCCCGAATCGTTTCATACTATCGACTACCTGCAACAGTTTTCAAATATCACCTTTGTTATTCCCGGGGGGAGTTCCCGGTTTGAACACAGAAAAAACCTGATCCTCCTTCCCCATCATTCAACCTTTTATCACCCGGATCTGATCGCCGCATGTGACGCCGCAGTTGGAAAAGCAGGTTACAGCACCATTGCTGAGCTTTATAATGCAGGACTGCCATTTGGATACTTCGCTCGTCCCAGCTTCCGCGAATCGGCATTTTTGACAGCGTTCATTGACACAAATATGCAAAGCATCGAGATGCAAGGCAAGCACATCACAGATCATGAATGGTTACACCAAATCCCTGCATTGCTCTCTCTCCCCAGCACCCGAAGGGATTTGCCAAATGGGGCAAACCAAGTTGCAGACTTTCTTTATCATGAGCTGTTGGGATAATCGTTACTCACTATCCATCCCATGAAAAGGCTGATGACGAATGTGCCCCGGATTGCCAATCTTCCCGAACTCATCAAACGCCACGCCAGCAACACAACTCTTTTCAAGACCAAACCTAAACATACAATCTGTTTGTCCGCCAATCCAATAGGTTGACTTTCAACTTTCCCGAAAATATTAACGATGGCTTAAACATCCACCAACTGAAATAAGGTAAACTATAAATTAGAAATTACTTTCATATTTCAAGGAGATGTGGAAAAATGGATGGATTCTTGGCTTCTGGTTTATGTATAGTTAGCGCTCTGATTATTATGATCCTTGGTTTCATTCTCAGAGGGATCAAGATCTTGTATCAATATGAACGCGGTGTTGTGTTCACACTCGGAGAATATAAAGGCATTCGCGACCCCGGCTTGAATATCATCATCCCCATCTTTCAAACCATGCGCAGGGTAGACATGCGCATAAAAACTGCCGACATCCCCCGCCAGGAAGTCATGACCAAAGATAACATTCCTATGCTGCTCAATGCTGTGGTCTATTTCAAGGTTATCAATCCTGAAGTTGCTATCATCAAGATTGAGGACTATGTTTACGCCATCCGCCAATACACACAAGCAGCACTGCGAGATGTGATTGGCAACAGCGAAATGGACATGGTGCTCACAGAAAGGGAAAGCATTGCCGAAAGCATCAAGTCTATTGTCGATTCTGAAACCAATGGCTGGGGCATCGACGTCGAATCAATCAAGATTCAAGAAGTAGAGCTGCCTGCAGAAATGAAACGCGCAATGGCTAAACAGGCCGAAGCAGAACGAGAACGCCGTGCCGTGATCATAGCTTCTCAAGGCGAATTATCTGCGTCGGTAAATTTGCAAAAAGCGGCTGAGAATCTATCAAAAAGCAGTGGAGCACTCCATTTGCGCACCCTGCAAACTATCCGGGATATTGCCGCAGACCCCTCAGAGAAGATCGTCCTCTTCCTCCCCAACGAACTCGGTCAGGTCTTCAAATCGTCGCTCGACAACAAGGAATAACCTCACATGCTGTTGGATAACAAGACAAGGTATCTTCAAATAGCTTTCAATGACGATGTTTCGCTGGTGCGAAGCATTCTTCCGGGTATCGTTGAGAATCCGCGCATCTTCATCGAAGCCGGCACTCCCTACCTGAAACGGGAAGGTATGCGCGGACTCCGGGAGATTCGCAGGTTCTGGTCCGGACACATCGTCGCGGATCTGAAAATTGTGGATGGTGCGGTAGGTGAAGTGGATATGGTCCGTCAATTTGGCGCCACTGCGATAACTGCCCTGGGTAATGCCCCAGAAGAGACTTTAAACCTTTTCATCAATCGTTGCCAGCAGCTTGGCGTCATTTCCATGATCGACATGCTTGGGGTGGATGATCCACTTGCTGTCTTGAGACCGCTTGCCACACCCCCGGATGTGATCGTTCTTCATCGCGGGCGCGACGAAGAATCAAATCGCAGAAAATTGATCAACTACCGCCATATTTCACGCGTGCGCAGCAAATACGACATCGTTATTTCTGCCGCTGGCGGCGTAGATCTGAAAGAGGCACGCAGCGCTATTTTCAATGGAGCCAATATGGTCGTCGCTAACCTGGTTTCCCCGGGGCACGCCTGGACCGGCATATCAACTACCTCCGATGTCGCCGGAATGGCTCGTCAATTCCTCGAAACAATTGAGTAACACATCATATATCAACAGGCGGCTCGAATATAAGCCGCCTGCTTGTTTTTGATCCACTTTTTCTATCTGTCATCCAATATTTCGCCCAGGGGCATAATTGTATCCCTGTTTTCCTCGACGATTTCAGCCTGAATCCTGCCATTCGTCAATTCCTGCAAGTCTGCCTGAAAGGCCTCAAATCTATCAACCGCAAATTGCAAAACCAACGTAACATCTACACCAAAATCTTCTTCGATTGTTTTCCCGGAATACTTTCCTGTCAACAACCGGATCCGTTCAAAGAAAGAATATGGAGCTGTCAGCGTCACTGTATAAGCAGGAAGCTTTACTGCCCTTGGCAGTACTTCCAATACAGATCGTACAGCATCCGAATACGCCCTGACCAAGCCCCCCGTTCCCAATTTCGTACCGCCAAAATAGCGAGTTACAACAACAACAATATCCCCCAGTCCGCTGCCCTGTAAAACGCTCAAAATGGGGCGTCCGGCTGTTCCTGATGGTTCCCCTGCATCACTGCAATGCGCAATCACAGAATTATCATGCCCTATCAGAAAAGCCGGCACATGATGGCTGGCATCTGGAAACGCCGACTTCACCTGTGCAATGAACGCTTTTGCCTCATCCACAGAAAATGCCGGGGCAGCATCCGCAATAAAGCGCGAATTCTTTACTTTTGTCTCAGTGCGTACCGCAGATGCGGGGATCAGTTTCAAATCACTCATCATAAAACCAGTTCCCTCCTAAGACTTCCAGCCATGTTTTTCCCACACAGACCAGGATTGTTCCACGTATTCAAGACTCTGATGACGGAAATAAACATTGTAAAGGTCTGCGTAATGCCCTCCATCGCTAATCAAGCTGTCGTGTGAACCCATTTCTGCAATGCGGCCTTGTTGCATCACCACGATCCGATCTGCTGACTTAACCGTAGACAAACGATGAGCAATCAAAATGCTTGTTGAACGGGCAAGGATCAAATCCAGCGCTTGTTGTATCTGCCATTCAGTAAAAGGATCAATGCTGGCCGTGGCCTCGTCCAAAATGAAAATTGAAGGACTCTGAATAAGCACGCGCATCAAAGACACCAATTGCCGCTGCCCCATCGAAAGATATGCACCCCGCTCCCCAGCTTCGGTCTCCAGGCCATTGGGCAAAGCTTCCAGCCATTCCCCGTCACCAATCTGCTTCGCCAATGCCAATATCTCCGTTTCTTGCGCATTTGGGCAAGCATAAACTATATTTTCCATGATCGTGGCGGAAAACAGAAACGGTGATTGAGAAACGATACCTAACTGCTCTCGAAATTCGGCCAGATCAAACGAACGGATATTTTTGCCGTCGATCAATATCTCTCCATTTTGAAATTCATAAAAGCGGGCGATCAACTTGGCGATCGAAGATTTGCCAGCCCCAGTATGTCCCACCAGAGCAATATTTTCACCTGCTTTAATTTTAAGAGAAAATTCTTTAAGCACAGGTTCGTTGTTCTTGTACCGAAAATCAACCTGGTCAAATATGATTTCTCCGGTCAGCTTGCCCGGAGACTGGTGATCTTTTTGCACAACCACCGGGGCAGCATCAATTAAGGCAAAAACGCGTTCGGCTGCTGCAAGGCCGCTTTGCACCTGAGTCAAGTAAGACGACAACATCATTACCGGGAACAAAAACCGGTTGAGGCTCATCAGGAACAGGTACCAGTTACCTGCGGTCACAAGACCGTCAATCACACTCATCCCGCCGTAGAATACGAGAATTGCCGTTGCAATCCCGCCCAGAGTGTTGAGGGTTGGAAATACAATTGATAATACCAATCCTCTGCGGACGTTGACTTCATAAGACAGCACGTTTGCATGTGTAAAGGTGTCAAAGATACTGCGTTCCTGACGAAAATTTTTGGCGACCGCAATCCCGCTGACTGTTTCCTTAATGGTTGCATTCACCTCCGCCATTGCCTGCATACCCTGCCGGGTAACCTTTCTTGCCAGCTTTCGGTAAAAGAAGGCCAGTAAAAATACAATCGGCACGATCAAAATCAAATACAGGAACAATTGCATATTGATGCGAACAAGCACTACGCCCAATACCACGGCCTGAACAATTTGCGAAATCAGATCGGAAGTTATATTCACCAATTGCCCAAAATCCCGTGTGTCAGAAGTTATCCGTGAGAGAATTCTTCCTGATGAAAACTCGTCATAAAAAGAAAGATCATGATCCGTTGCTGACTGGAAGGCATCCGTAGCCAATTGCATTACAACATCAGCAACGATACGGATCATCAACCGGCGGTTCATCCAATTTGCCACCCAGCGCACAACCCCGATCGCGAGAATGATGCCGCCGATTCTGTAAATCACCTCCATGGATGGGTCGATTTCAACCGCATCGATACCGTTTGAAACGGCGATAGGCAGCCAAGCCCCCATTCCCGCTATCACAAGCACCAGGAATATCGCCCCGATCAACCGCCAAACATGCGTCCGGAAATATGAAAATATCCGCCCATATAATTCCCGGTGGGAGGATTTTCGGGCATAATCCTCCGCATTTAACCCTGAAAAAGAGCTCATCCCTGTCTTCCTGCTTCTTTATTCAATCTGATTTCAACGAGTAAATATACGCTGGTATATCGGAGAAGACTGGAGCAATTCTTCGTGTGTACCAACAGCTTCCAGTTTCCCTTTGCCCATGACAAGAATCAAATCTGCCAAACGTATTTGTGATAACCGGTGGGTAATGATAAATGTTGTCCGGCCGCGTGACGCATCAAAAATTGCCTGCTGAATCAAATCCTCAGTCGCGCTGTCAATTGCGCTTGTCGAGTCATCCAACACAAGAATTTTTGGATCAGCCAGGAACGCCCTGGCAAGAGCAAGCCGTTGGCGCTGACCGCCGGATAAAGTTGCGCCGCGCTCGCCCACAACTGTTTGGTACGCTTTATCAAATAAGAGAATAAACTCATGGGCTTGAGCCGCTTTTGCCGCCTCTTCAATCTTTTCATGTGACGCACCCTGGTATCCAAAAGCAATATTTTCCTCCACGGTTCGGGAGAAGAGAAAAATATCCTGCTCGATGATAGAAATGCTTGTGCGAAGCGATTCCAAATTCCAATTTCGCACATCCACACCGTCAACCAGCACCTGACCATCGGTCACGTCGTAAATTCGATTAATGAGCTTAATCAAGCTTGTTTTGCCGGAACCAGTCTGCCCCACAATCGCAACTGTTTGACCGGGCTTCACCTTGAAGGATACATCTTTCAAAATCGGTTCATTCTCTTCGTAATAAAAACAGACATTACGAAATTCAACCTCCCCTCGCATCAACTGCGAATGTCCTTCGGCATTCTGGTCAAGTTTATTCTCTTTATTGAGCAATTCCAGAATGCGGCGAGCTCCCGCAAGACCAGATGAAATTTGAGAATACGCAAATAATGAAATAAAGGTTGGGAAATCAAGCATCATCAAAACGCCAAAGTATCCAACGACATCCCCCAGATTAATCGCTCCTTTATTGAACAATAACAGGGCATGCAGTAAACCTACAGCCAAAGAGAGATAAAAAAACAGAAGCGGTACAAATCTGGCTTCAACGTTGCCTTGCCGGACCACGGCATCTCTGTAACGTTTTGCGTTTCTGCCAAAACGCATGACCTCGCCAACCTCTTGCGCTGCTCCTTTTACAGTTTCGATCCCATCCAGCGATTCAGATAACCGGGTATTCAACTTGCCAAATGAACTACGCACATCATCCGAGATGGGACGCAAGACTTTAAGATAACGCCACAGAGCTGCAAAGAAAAAGAGCGTAAACACGATGGGGGTTAACAATAATTGTGGATGAAAACTCCCGGATAGCACCAGAGGCATTACCAGGAACATCATCGAGCCAGCGACAAGATTGATCCCGGGGCTGAAAAGGAAATTGACTTCCCGAACATCATTGGTTGCCCTCGCCATCATATCACCCACTGATTGCAGGCTGTGGAATGTCATGCTTTTTCCCAACAGATTTACATAAAGCTCTTCTCTGATCTTCAGTTCAATTTTTTGTGCAACCAGCTCAAAGCCATAATTACGCATAAATTGCGCTGCGCCGCGCACCAATTGGCTTCCCACAATTAACCAGGCATACAACGCCAATGAACCGGATTCGCCCGGTGTACCCAAAAGCAAATTGAATGCACGCCCGATTATGATAGGGGTAATGGAAAAAAGCGCTGCATTGCCAAACGCCCCCAAAAACGCCATCAGCAACAAGCGCCATTGATGTATGGCGTGCGAAAATATCCAGCGCGCCGGACCACGCCGGTCACTTTCATATTGTTTAGAAATAGTGAATTCAGATAATGTTGATTGCTCTTGCACGCTTTCACCAATAATTTGATTTTACTCCAGCATGAGGAGTTCCTTGCCTAGTAAGTGGTCATGAATTCTAGCACATACCAAAACTTTTTCCGGAACGTACTAAATACTTTATTCTGCTTCAACCCAGCTCAAGGAAATACGTCCCCGATCAATATCAATACTGTCAATCTCAACTTCCAGAATGTTACCAATTTGCAAACGGTGTCCCCGCGGGATCTTGCTGATATGCATCAAACCATCCTGTTTTACACCGATGTCGATGAAAGCCCCAAAATCAATCACATTGCGAACCGTGCCTTTCAAGCGCATCCCTACCATCAGGTCGTCCATCGACAAAATATCATTTCGCAAGATGGGTGCTGGCAAATCTTCGCGTGGATCACGCCCCGGTCGCACGAGCTGTTCATAAATATCGTCCAGAGTGGGCACGCCGACATTCAATTCCTTTGCCAGCACTTCGACAGGATTTTCGATTTTGAAATTCTCAAGCACTTCCCGCCTCTGCTCAACCGAAGATTGGAGATTCAGATTGCTTTTCAATAGAATCGTTTCAGCTACCGGGTAACTTTCCGGATGGATCGCGCTCATATCCAATGGGTTGTCACCGCCACGAATTCGCAAGAATCCTGCCGCTTGTTCAAAGGCCTTGTTACCCAAACCTGATACGTTTTTCAATGCCTTGCGGCTTTTGAAAGGTCCCTCTTCATCCCGGAACGCAACGATGCGCTCTGCAAGTTTGGGCCCCAACCCTGAAACATAGGTCAACAATGCGGGAGAAGCTGTGTTAACATCCACCCCAACCTGATTCACCGCACTCCCCACTACCGCGTCCAACGCAGAGCCTAACTCCGTCTGGTTAACATCATGTTGGTACATTCCTACCCCAATAGCCTTTGGTTCAATCTTCACAAGCTCTGCAAGAGGGTCTTGCACCCGGCGGGCAATCGAAACCGCACCGCGTATGCTCACATCGAGGTTCGGCATCTCTCTGCGCGCTTCCGGGCTTGCGCTGTATACACTCGCACCTGCTTCGTTCGTTATGATGTAATTTAAATTTCCGCCTACGCGCTGGATCAACTCCGCAGCGAGCTTTTCTGTCTCACGAGATGCTGTGCCATTGCCGATGGAAATCAAATCAACCAGGTGCTTCTTGACCAGTTTCTCCAGTAATTCCAGAGTCGCATTCCACTTTTTCTCATTGAAATGAGGATAGATCGTACCCGTATCCAAAATCTTGCCAGTGGAATCAACGATCGCAATTTTGCATCCGGTACGATAACCTGGGTCTATGCCCATCACAGTATGCCCGCTTAGCGGCGGCTGTGTAAGCAAAGACCGCAAGTTGGTCGCAAAGACATTGATGGCATGCTTCTCAGCTGTTTTAGTCAAACCACGCCGAATGTCGCGTTCAATTGCCGGTAGCAACAAGCGATTTGCGCCATCTTCAAGCGCCAACATCAACTGGTCATCAAAGGGTGATAGAGGTGTAGCAGAGAAATATTTCTCCATCGCATTTCGCCAATCACGATCTGGCACTTCCATCTTCACTCGCAGAACTTTTTCCTTCTCACCGCGGTTGATTGCCAAAACCTGATGTGGCTGTATTCTTTCAATCCGCTGACGAAATTCATAATATGTGCGGTATACACCCCGTTCATCTTTGGCGCCAGATTTCTTTTCGGCAAGGAGTGATCCAAATTTCAGGGCCTTTTCACGCGTGATGCGCCGCACGTCCGAATGGTCAGTGGCCATTTCTGCAACAATATCCCTGGCTCCGGCCAATGCAGCTTCCACATCTGGCACATCATCTGTCAAATACTCCTGCGCCGCATCCTCTGCCGTACCTTTAATAATCTGCTGTGCCAGAATACGATCCGCAAGCTCCTGCAAACCTCGGGAGCGTGCCACGGAAGCCCTGGTTTTCCTTTTCCGTTTATAAGGCTGATAAATATCTTCCAATGCGGTCAAAGTATCTGCTTCAACAAGCCGCTTCATGATCTCATCTGTCATCTTGCCCTGTGACTCAATGGAAGCAACAATACTGGCTCGGCGTTCATCCATATTTGTAAAACGCTTGACCAAAGCTTCCACCTGTCGAAGCTGCTCTTCATCCAATTTACCTGTGCGTTCCTTGCGGTAACGAGCAATAAATGGAATCGTATTCCCTTCACTTAGCAACTCAATTGTCGCTGCGACCTGGCTGACCTTCAATTTCAATGCACTTGCTATTCGTTCTTCATATGCCATTCTTATTATTCTTTCCTTTTTTCTTCAAGTTCATCTCTAACAGCCACCCGATTATAGAACATTCGCCCTATAAGCGCAAGGACATCATTACATCACATGGCTACACGAAACAATGCCCGCAACTTCCTTTGCGAGCATTGCCTATTTCTGCCTCTTCCAACAGGCCTATTTCAATGCAGGCGACGTCATTGTCACCAAACGTATACCAGCGTGATGAATCTGCCTGAAATTTGCCCCCTGCTCCAGAAATCGCAACACAGCATCTGGATCAGTGATCACTGACCCAGCCAATAAACTTGCACCATAATCAAAAGCCACTGGATGAAGTGGTGTTGTTGGTCCAAGCAACAATTTGACCGCTTCAGGCGAACACATTTTAAAGACATCTTCAAAACTATGATTCACTAACGTCATCGATGTGATTGCCACCACTTCTGCGTTCGGTAACACTTCCTGTGACATCTCAGCAGGCAATTCACCATCATGGGGATTCTTCTCCAGGATTGTCAGCTTGCCAACCTTGTCCTTGATACGCGGGATAAAAGGGAAACTGCCAATTAACGCAACGGATTTTCCCGCTCCATATTGAGTTATCACGTCTTCTGCGTTGATATCAACAAGATCTTTCTCCGCGGGGTCAGGCAGCAATGCGTTCAGCGTTGCCATTCCCAGGCTCGTTTTGGTCAAACGCTCCGAAAGAGCAAACTCCGCTAATTCCTTTGCGCTCAAATCAAGCAAATGGCCTGCCTCAGGCACATCTGGCTCGCGGCCGTGTTGGTGTTCTTCTGTCACTGTAGAAGCCAGCCCACACTGACGTCGCCCCTCAACTTCCACAATTACAGCTGTCCAATGCAGACCAATGCGCACATCCAGCACTTTTCCATCTGGCAACACTTTCATCAAATTCTCGGTCAGTCCCATTTTTCCCTCGTAGTTTTGATTTTATTCAGCTTCTTTTATTCGCTTTTACCCTGGGTCTGTAAATGTTTCCAGGCCCCCACCCAGGGTGTGCCCAGGCGGTGGCGTGTTGGGATTTGCTCTTTGTTCAATTTCTGCGCAACTTGCGCAAGCAGCATCGCCATGGATGCCCAATCATCATCCATCAATGCTGTGCGCAAACGTTCACTGAGCAATTGACTCCACTCCCACTCCAGGCGAAACCGATCGGCCTTTACCCAATATCCCCGTTTCTCCCAGGCAGCGACAGTAGTGTCAATGGTATTATGAATTTCTTGCAATGCCAGCACAATGAATGCGGCCATATCTTTCGAATCGGCAGTAGGTTCGGTTTGTTTACCAAGTTCCCGAATTGCCAGAACCACTGACCTGGCAAGCCGCTTACGCTGTTTTCCGGCAGTTTCTGGATTAATGACCCTGCTCACAACATCCTCCAATAATTAAGTGTACCCCCGCTTGTCGATTATAACCCAGATGGATAAACTCTTCGTAAAAATGGGGTTTTACCCCCAACGCAGCACATACAACGCCTGTTGATAATATATAATGATCGTATTACTACATCTTGATATTGACAAATTTTCTTACGATACCTATTACCCGTGTTTTTGAGAGGAGATTCGCTTGGATAAAAAACATATCTGGATTATCGTTATCATCGTCACAGTCCTCGGCTGCTGCTGCATGGCGACCGTGGGCGGCTATTTATTGTTTTCTGACAGCGATCCGAGCGACCCTGGTTCCACCAGCAATTTTGAGCTTGCCCTCACAGTCACCGCGATCGTCGAACACAATGAGCAAATGGCCTTGACCAGTCAGCCAAATCAGCAGCCCCTCGCTCCGGACAGTACACCAGTACCCGACAGCCCCGATCAAACATGGTTAGTCATGCTCTATATGGCCGGTGACAATAATCTGGAAGAGGAATTATTCTTCGACTTCAACGAAGCAGAGCGGGCCGGATCATCTGCTCAGGTGCAGATCGTTGCTCAGTATGACCGCTATGCAGGGTCCGAAGATGATTTCCAGGGGGATGGCAATTGGACCTCAACAAAGCGGTTCTATATTCAGCAGGATTCAGACATGAGTCGCATCGCATCCACTGAGATTGCCGACCTTGGCGAAGTAGATATGAGTAGATCCGAATCCCTCTCGGATTTCATTTCCTGGGCAATGACCAACTATCCCTCTGACCGGCACGTTCTCATCATGTCCGACCATGGTTCAGGGTGGCTTGGCGGTTGGAATGACGACGACACCGGCGGTAATATGTTCCCCGGTGACCTCAGTGCTGGTCTGCAAAATGGCTTGTGGGCCGCTAATGTGGATCGCCTGGACCTGAACGGCTTTGATGCCTGCCTGATGAGTCAAAGCGAAGTCGCAAGCACTGTCGCCCCATACGCTAGATTCATGGTGGCTTCAGAAGAATATGAACACGGCATCGGTTGGGCATACGCATCCTTCTTGAACGCTCTCTCTACAAACCCGGAAATGAGTACGCAAAGCCTGGCCCAAAACATCGTCGATTCCTTCATCACTGACGACATCGTTTTCTACGATATACCGGATGCTGAGCAAGAAATCAACAGACTTCTGGAAACGCAAACTCTGGCAGCCATTGACCTCGACCAATATGGCAATCTGACTGCCGCCCTCAATGATCTGGCCTACAAACTGCAATACGTCGACCAAACCACCCTGGCCTACGCTCGCTCCTATGCACAGTCCTTTGACAACATCTTCACAGACGAAAAAAGCCAGGATGAGATTCCGCCTCCTTATATTGATCTGGGACATTTTGTACAGATCATCCAAAGCCTTGTTGCAGATAACCCCGAAGTCTCCCAATCCGCTGCAAATTTGATGGCCGCCCTTGATGCCGCAGTCGTAGCCGAAAGACATGGCAATTCAGTCCCTGGCGCCACAGGACTTTCCATCTTCTTCCCCAACTCTAACCTATACTCTCATGTTGGCTTTGAAGACAGCAACTACTCCTATCCTTTGATCGCGCACAGCTTTACCAGTGGCTCCCTCTGGGATGACTTGCTTTCATATCACTACACCCAGCAAGCCTTTGAACCCGCAGCAGAAACAAACGCATTGGCTTCCAAAAGCGTAGAGAATTTCATCATCCCCGGCGCAGGAGAAGTAGAGTTTGGCGAAGTGACACAAACTGCATATACCATTGCAGCCAATGAAATCGTGAACCTTAGCGTAGACATTACCGGATCCAACATAGCCTATGTATACACAGACATAGCGTATTACTGGGAAGATGATGGCTCATTCCTCACCGCAGACATGAATTTCGTCTGGGCAGACGGGACAAAAGAGATTGGTAATGTCTATTATCCTGATTGGGGTTCCGGGACATTCCAGGCCACATTCGAATGGGAACCCACCATGTACTTTTTGAGTGATGGAACACATGAAGAATTTGTCCTTCTTTATCCCCAGGATTATGGCCCACCAGACGAACCTGCCATTTACGCCATCGATGGTGTCTTCAAAATGGTGAATGGTGGCGAGTACAAAGCTACCATTCACTTCACCGGTGATGGTGAAATGCGCGAAATCATTGGCTACAGCGAATCTTCTGAAGGCCTCTTCGCCCCCTTCCAAATTCAACCGCAAATTGGCGATCAATTCTTTGTCTATCAGGAATGGTTTGAAAACGATGAATGTGTCTATTACCTTGACGATGTTCCATTAACCTACAATGGCGATGACTTCACATTCGAGGCATACGACGCTTTTACTGGCGATTATCTTATCGGCTTCATCGTCGAAGATCTGGAAGGGAACCTCTTCTACTCTGACTATGTTGAAATCACCGTCCATGATCGAGAGTAAACCAAGCCTCTAAGCGTCAAAACTTCACTCAATTTCCTGACACCTGACCACGGTGGAACCTGGGTGAAGTTCTTATATGCTTTTTACCAGGGCTTACGCATGAAAAAAGGATAAAATGACATAAAAAGTATGGAGAGAAGATGTCAGCGCCCAAAACCCTGAAAGAGAGTTTCGAAGACTTACCAGACCCACGGATAGAGAAAAAGACAGCCC
>JAIOTF010000262.1 GCA_021107195.1 Anaerolineaceae bacterium
AACGCAAAGCGGTGGTTTTACATCAGGTAACTGCCGGGATTTATGGTACACTCAAGCATCAAACACAAGAAAGCACCTGGTATGGTCAGACAAAAGCAGTATCCAATTTCATACCTGTAATCTAAAATGCTTCAGGGAGGCGCCGGTACACGGCCCTCCCTGCTTCTTTTATGCATCCCCCGCCTACTTGCCGTGGGAATAGGAATTTTCAGGGTCTTGCCTCAAACCTGTGCATTCATCTCTGTTTTTCAGCCGCTGCCCGGCGGCGCACCAGGAAAGGGAGCTTCATGGAAACAAAATTCATTTTTTTCACCGGCGGTGTGGTCAGCTCGGTCGGCAAAGGCGTAACCAGTGCCGCTGTTGGTCGGCTGCTTAAGGAACGCGGATTTAAAGTCGCCGTCCAGAAACTCGACCCCTATATTAATGTTGACCCAGGCACGATGAGCCCGTACCAGCATGGCGAAGTGTTCGTGCTCGACGACGGCGCCGAGACCGACCTCGATCTGGGACATTATGAACGCTTCATTGATATCCGTCTCAACCGGGTTTGCAACGTCACCACCGGACAAGTGTATGCCGATGTGATCGCCAAAGAACGCCACGGTGACTACCTGGGTGGCACGATTCAAGTTGTGCCCCACATCACCAACGAGATCAAACGCCGCATCGGGATGGTCGCCAAGACCACCGGCGCCGAGATCGTGCTGGTCGAAGTCGGCGGCACAGTTGGCGATATTGAAAGCCTGCCCTTTCTGGAAGCCCTGCGCCAACTGCGCAGCGACCTGGGACGCGAAAACACAATGTATATCCACGTCACCTGGCTGCCGCTGATCGGCGCCACCGGCGAGCTGAAAACCAAGCCCACCCAGCACTCGGTGCGCGAATTACGCTCGATCGGCATCTCGCCCGATATGATCATGGCTCGCTCAGACACCCCGGTGGATGACGCCCTGCGAGACAAGATCGCGCTACACTGCGACGTCGATCGGCAGGCAGTGATCCCGATGGTCACCGCTAAAAATCTATACGAAATTCCTCTCCTGCTGGAAGAAGCAGCCGTAGGAGAATACCTGCTGAAACGCATGCATCTCACTTCACGCAAAAAACCGGACTGGCGGCCCTGGCAGCGTCTGGTTGCCGAAGTGCAAAAAGAAAAACCCGTAATCAAGATCGCCCTGGTCGGCAAATATGTCGAACTGCATGATGCCTACATGAGCGTGCGTGAATCGCTTGGTCATGCCACCCTGCACCTGGGGGTGGACCTTGATCTGCATTGGGTACACTCTGGCGGCCTGGAAAAAAATGACGGCTGGGAAGAGATCGCCAGTATGGACGGCATCGTCGTCCCCGGCGGCTTTGGCGAGCGCGGCATCGAGGGCAAAATTCAAGCCGCTCGCTATGCCCGCACCGAAAAACTACCTTATTTGGGCCTGTGTCTGGGGATGCAGATGCAAGTCGTTGAGTTCACCCGCTTTGTCCTGGGGGATGAAAAAGCCAACTCAACCGAGTTTGACCGCACTACACCGCATCCGGTGATCGACTTGTTGCCCGATCAGCGCGAGATCGTCGATATGGGCGGCACCATGCGCCTGGGGCTGTATCCCTGCGAGCTGCAGCCCGGCACAATCGCTGCTGAAGCCTACCAGACCAATATGGTGCATGAACGTCACCGCCACCGTTTTGAATTCAATAATGAATACCGGGAACTGTTGGCTTCCAAAGGCATGCGCTTCTCCGGGCTTTCTCCTGATGGGCGGTTGGTAGAGATCGTTGAGATGAGTGATCACCCCTTCATGCTCGGCTCACAATTCCACCCGGAATTCCTGTCCCGGCCGAACCGCCCGCATCCTTTGTTCCTGGCCTTTGTCAAGGCTGCCTGCCAGCACGCCGGCATTTCCTGCAAAATGCAGAATATCTTCCCTGAAGAGAATTGACAGCAATAAACAATAACTATGAACATGCTTCCCGAGAACGCCCACGCAAAAAAATGGATTATACTAAAAGGAGTTATATAAACGATCCTTCTGGCAGGCGTCACACCCGCCACGATCATCAAAATTTCTGATAAGAGGTAAAACAACTATGTACGCTGAAATTGATTCTGTATCCGCTCAAGAGATCCTGGATTCCCGCGGCAACCCAACCGTGGAAGTTGAAGTCATCCTGGCTGACGGCAATTGGGGCCGTGCGGCTGTGCCCTCCGGCGCATCCACCGGTGTGCACGAAGCACTCGAAATGCGCGATGGCGACAAGACCCGCTACCTGGGCAAAGGCACGCAAAAGGCAGTTGAAAACGTCAACAACGAAATTTGCAATTTGCTGATCGGCTGGGACGCCACCGAACAGCGCGCCATCGATATGGCCCTGCTCGAACTTGACGGCACACCCAACAAAGCCAAACTGGGTGCCAACGCCATCCTCGGCACAAGCATGGCCGTTGCCAAGGCTGCTGCCGCTTCCGTCGGCCTGCCCCTCTACCGCTACATTGGCGGCGTGCACGCCCACGTTCTTCCTGTTCCCATGTTGAACATCCTCAACGGCGGCAAGCACACCGGCTGGCAGTCCACCGATGCCCAGGAATTCATGGTGATGCCCTTAGGCGCGCCGAATTTCGCCGAAGCACTGCGCTGGGGCGCCGAGATTTATCACTCTCTGAAAACAGTTCTCAAAGGCCACAATTACACCGCCTTGATCGGCGACGAAGGCGGTTATGCTCCGGCTCTGGGCTCCAACGCTAAAGCCGTTGAAATGATCCTCGAAGCCATCACCAAGGCCGGTTTCAAACCCGGTGAAGAAGTCGCCATCGCCCTCGACCCGGCTGCTTCTGAATTCTACGATAAAGAAGAAAAGGTTTACAACCTGCGTGTTGAAGGCAAGAAGCTGAACAGCGACGAGATGGTGGAGTTCTGGAAGAGCTGGGTTGACCAGTACCCGATCGTCTCGATTGAAGACGGTCTGGCCGAAGATGACTGGTACGGCTTCCAGAAGATGATGGAAGTCATGGGCGACCGCATCCAGGTCATGGGCGACGATCTGTTGGTCACCAACACCGAACGTGTGGCCCGCGGCATCAAAGAAAAAGCCGCCAATTCCCTGCTGGTCAAGCTCAACCAGATCGGTTCCCTGACCGAAACCATCGAAGCGGTGGAGATGTGTCAGCGCGCTGGCTGGACCGCCGTTGTTTCCCACCGCTCCGGCGAAACCGAAGATACCACCATCGCAGACCTGGCAGTGGCTCTCAACACCGGCCAGATCAAGACCGGCGCACCCGCCCGCTCTGACCGTGTTGCTAAATATAACCAGCTTATGCGCATCGAAGTTGAATTAGCCGAAACTGCCGAATACGCTGGCTGGAACGCTTTGGCTTCCCACCACTAGATCATAGCAATTTGATACCACAAGAGGCTGGCCTTTGCAGGCCAGCCTCTTGTTTTCATTTTTTCCCGTAGGGGTTCAGCATGCTTTTGTAGGGGCTCAGCATGCTGAGAGCCCCTACAAAAGCGATTAATCTTACCCTTCCCCGGCCAACTGCGCTAACGCTGCCAGCGGCTCCTCCGTCCCCGGTTCTTCGATCAGGGAAGAAGCGTAGTGGGTATACTGAATGCGGCCAGATGTATCCACCACAAAAACAGTGGGCGTACCGAAGGCAAAGAAATGCCTGGTCTGGAAATACTGCCCGGCCACTTTAGAGCCTTTATCACTCAGGATCGGGTAGGGAATCTCATGAGCGCCGAGATAGCGATTGATCATCTTCGGCCCGTTAGGCACCATCACCAGCACCTCAGCCTTCAAAGCCTGGAATTTTGCATAGTCATGACGCAACTGCGCCATATGATTGGTGCAATGCGGTCAGGCAAAACCGATATTAAAGACCAGAATCACATTCTGCTTGCTGTAAACATCAGACAACTTGATTGCCGTACCATCAGCCCCGGGCAAAGTAAAATCCGGCGCCAGGTCACCTACCATTAATTTTTTCATTCATTCCTCCAAGTCCATGTTAAACAATGTCCGTATGATAACATCTTCCACTCGCCCTTGCGAGTGGGAATAATATCAGGGCTGTGAGGGCAATTCCATCAAAAACAGCGGGACGGCTGCCAGAAATTCGTTCCCTTCTTCACCCTTGACCCGCCTTTCCATCCAGCAAATCCCTGGCCTGTGACCAGATCGCAACGAACATATCCTCTGTCAATCGTCCGGTCTGTGTATTCTGGCGGCTGGGGTGATATGAAGCCAGCAGCCAGGGCAACCCCTCACCGAGATGATAGAAAGCAGCATGCCCAAACTTCACCCGCGGGACTCCAATGCCATGCTGGCGGTACACGCGCAGCACATTGTCGAAACCGATCTTTCCCAAAGCCACAATGCCCTGCATCCGCGGCAAGCGTTCCATCTCCCCCCACAGGTATGGCAGACAATTATCCATCTCCTCACGATTGGGCTTGTTCCCTGGCGGAGCACAGCGGCACACCGCCGTGATGAACAGGTCTTTCAGGGTCAGGTCATCATCCCGGGTCTCCGCCTTCGACTGACTGGCAAAACCAGCCTTGTGCAATGCAGGGAAAAGGAAATCTCCCGAGGCATCGCCAGTGAACATGCGGCCAGTGCGATTCGAGCCGTGCGCCCCTGGCGCCAAGCCAACGACCAGCACACGCGCCTGAGGGTCACCAAAACCTGGCACAGGCTTCCCCCAGTAATCAAAATCCAGGTAAGCGCGGCGTTTCACCCGCGCCACTTCTTCCCGCCATGCCACCAGGCGCTGGCAGCGCCGGCAGGTGATCATCTCATCCTCTAACTCTTGCAATGTCAAATCTGTCATAGCTTCCTCCCAATGCTTCTATTTTAACCCCATTCAGGATTGAAAGAAAACATAAAAAAGCAGGGCCAGATATTAATACCTGGCCCTGTAAAATTTTTACCTGTCAAGGTCACTGCTTCTTTGTAAACAGCCGTTTCAATCCCATCCAAAACTTGAGCAAGTAATAGCCGAACACCGATACACTCATATTCAACATGGCGATGCTCAAAGCTTTAATCGGCAGGGTAAGTCTTTTCTCAGGCAACCCCGGCAAATGCGCCACCAGCTTGACGATCTCGTTCCGTAGCCTTCTGCCGGGAACATGGGCAATGAACTGCCGGTAGATCTTGATCGCAGAAATCGAAGCCTTGCCCAACTGAAGCGCCAGCACCGTCTCATAACTCTGGATCGTTTTCTTCATCACACAAGACCAGTCCAGTGCAGACACCCGGGAATAAGCGTTCTGACAAAGCTTCTTGTACTCCGCCGGGGGACGTTCACACACACTGCTGACCGCAGCCGCAAATTCTCTGGCGCTGGCATCATTTGGCAAACGCGCCCCATTGGATTCGTCCACCAATTCATCCACCGTCTCATTGCCCAGTCCCACCACTGGCGATCCGGAAGCCAGGGCCTCAATGATCGCCAGGCTTTGCACCTCCATCCTGGAGGCCGAAACGAAGGCATGTGTATCGGCCAACACCTTTGCCACTTCCTGTTGTGAAAGCTGTCCCAAAAAACTGACCTTCACCTTCAATTTCTTGACCTGCTTTTCCAGCGCCTTTTGATAGGAAGCATCCAGCGGCACCCCCACCAATTGCAAATGATAGTTCTCAGGCAAGTAACTCATCGCCTCGATCAGGAACTCCTGATTCTTGCGCTTGCCCAAGGAACCTACAAATGTCAACCGTTTTTCTTCACTGCTGATATCCGGACAATCTTCACTTTTGTACAACGCCAGATCACGTCCATTCGGGATCTGGAAAATGCGTCCACGATAACCAAACTTGCGGATCTTTGTCGCCGTGATCTGGTTCAAACCGATCACCGCATCACACTGCTGATAGAAATTGCGCAAGTAACGCTTCACCAAGCCATCATTGATCGGCGTATTCAACAAGCTGGAAATCTCCGTTGCGCCAAAATCCAGCGCGCGGTCGGGCAAGATGTGCGCCGTATAAAACACGGGCACACGGGAATACCTGGCCCACAACTGACCGATCACATCCAGCAGAGCTGGATCATGCATATGGATAACATCCGGCTTAAATTTCCCCAGAAAATCATAAATTCGCTTGACTTCAATAGCATTTAACAGCGGAAGGTATACATTCTTCTCGCCGGAACTGCGCACATGAAATTCCTTGAAGCCCGTTTCATCCTCGACCAGGCCTGTCTTTTTCCCCGGGCAAAGCATGACCACATCGTAACGCTCCGAAAACCAGCGCGCCATTTCATAGGCCACCCGGCCTTCCCCCCCGCCATAGCCTTCCTTGAAAATGGAAATGAACAGAATTCTGTCAACCATTTGATTTTCCTGTAGAATACACATGATCTGATTTTCACCAGACCGGGAGAAATTCCTGAATGCTTTAGAGTCTATTTATAACTTAATTAAGGCATCAATGATGGGAAGAAACGATAAGAATTTGTTAACGGATCAACATCGCATCCAAAGGAAGACCTGCAAGATATTGGCGCCACACTCACAAAAGCAGCATCGCATCGCCAAAGGAGAAGAAGCGGTAGCCTTCCGCTTTAGCCTCTTCGTATGCAGCCAGGATGCGTTCACGGCCGATGAAGGCACTCACCAGCATCAGCAGAGTTGAACGCGGCAGGTGAAAATTGGTAACCATCACGTCCACCGCCTTGAAAGTGTACCCTGGCAGGATGAAGATACTCGTCTGGACGGAGAATGGCGCCACCACATCTCCGGGGGCAGCCTGCTGAACGGCTGTCTCCAGGGTGCGCACACTGGTCGTGCCTACTGCAATGATCCGCCCGCCGGCGCGTCTGGAAGCGTTGATCTGCTCCGCTGCGGCGGGGGTCAGCTCACACCACTCGGTGTGGATTTTATGCTCGTTGGGATCGTCCTCGGTGACCGGCGCGAAGGTATCCAGCCCGACATGCAGGGTCACATCGGCAAAGCCAACGCCCTTTGCCTGCAAACGTTCCATCAGCTCCGGTGTGAAATGCAGCCCGGCAGTCGGCGCTGCTGCCGAACCAGGCGTCTGAGAATAAACGGTCTGGTAGCGTTCCGGGTCCTGCAGCGGGGTATGAATATAAGGCGGCAGAGGCATCTGCCCGACCTGCGGCAAAAACGGTTCCACCGGCTGGTCAAAACGCACCAGCCGCCGCGGACCGTCGAGAACAGCAATGATCTCTGCGCCCGGCCCGTTCTCCACCTGCAAGCGCCGCCCTTCCACCAGGCGCTTACCGCCTACCAGGGTTTCCCAAGTGCGCTCGTCCTCGCGGTGCAGCAGCAAGATTTCAATCTTGCCGCCGGTATCTTTACGGGCAAAGATACGCGCAGGAATGACCCGCGTGCTTTTGATCACCAGCATGTCACCGGGTTTCAAATCTTCATCAATCTGCCATAAATGGCGGTGTTCCAGCGGGCCGCCATCACGATGCAGCACACACAGGCGCGAATTGTGCCGCGGTTCCAGCGGTGTCTGCGCGATGAAAGCCTCAGGCAGGTCGTAATAAAAATCGTCTGTTCTCATGAGTTAAATAAGTTTGGCTGTGGAGATTGTTTTTCCGGCGGGGTTAAACCAAGATGCTGATACGCCAGGCGGGTCGCCAGGCGGCCCTGCTGCGTACGCTCCAGAAAGCCAAGCTGCATCAAATACGGCTCCACCACGTCCATGATCGTGTCCGGTTCTTCACTGATCGATGCACTGATCGTGCTCAATCCCACCGGGCCGCCGTTGTATTTTTTAATGATCGTTTCCAACACACGCCGATCCATGTCATCCAGTCCCAGCGCATCCACATTGAGTAGATTAAGGGCATCTTCTGCCACAGTGCGATTGATTTCGCCATCCGCGCGCACCTCGGCGAAATCCCGTGCCCGGCGCATCAATCGCAGCGCCACGCGCGGTGTACCGCGTGCCCGGCCAGCAATCACTTTGATGCCATCATTATCCGCCTCCACGCCCAACAATCTGGCCGCACGGCGTACGATCTCTTCCATAGAATGCGGTTCGTAATAATTCAAACGATAGACTGCACCAAAGCGTGCCCGCAAAGGCGCCGTGACCAAAGCCAGGCGCGTGGTCGCTCCGATGACGGTAAAGCGCGGCAATTTGAGGCGGATCGAGCGTGCCGAGGGCCCCTTGCCAATAATGATATCCAGAGCAAAGTCTTCCATCGCAGGGTAAAGGATCTCTTCCACTGCCCGCCCCAGGCGATGAATTTCATCAATAAACAACACATCCCCGGCGTGTAAATTGGTCAAAACCGAGACCAGGTCGCCAGTACGTTCCACCGCCGGCCCGGCGGTGATCTTGATATTGACGCCCATCTCATTGGCCAGCACGTGCGCCAGGGTGGTCTTGCCCAAACCAGGCGGGCCATAAAACAGAACGTGATCCAGTGATTCACCGCGCTGCTGGGCAGCCTGCACCAAAATCGACAGATTTTCCTTGATCTGCTCCTGACCGATCACTTCCTGCAGCAGCTTCGGGCGCAGCGTCAAATCCACCCGGTCGCCGGGTTTTTTATCGGGATGAATGACTCGTTCCTGTGGATCGCTAATGGCATGAATTATACCCTTAATCACCCTGGCTTATCTGGAATTCTTAGAACAGATTTCTAAAGAATGTACGATTCTCAAACAAGCTTGACCAGACAACTCCAGGGCTTACGCATGAAAAAAGGATAAAATGACATAAAAAGTATGGAGAGAAGATGTCAGCGCCCAAAACCCTGAAAGAGAGTTTCGAAGACTTACCAGACCCACGGATAGAGAAAAAGACAGCCC
>JAIOTF010000156.1 GCA_021107195.1 Anaerolineaceae bacterium
ACATTAGAAAATCTGCCACCTCAACAAATTCCAGAATCATTTTAACACGAAAAAACCGACCACTTTATTAGCGAAATGCGCCACACATTGTGGTAAAACAGGTCTATAATAGCCTGGTTATGAGAGTTTGGACTTTGAACAACGGAACTACCCCGGACAATATTGGGGGAGTTACAAGACCTTGAAAATTGAATTTTTGAGCCGCAGTCAGCCCTTTTTGATGACGGGATGGCGAGGTCTGGGATGTAGTTTGCCACCTTTGGCACGTCCGGGTGAATAACCCCTGCGTTTGGGAATTTGAGCAGGTGTCCCAATCTCCCGAATTATTCTTTCAAAGTTGCGTTGCACAGTGGCGGGCGCTGCACAACCCGGTTCTGGTTGGGGCAGATAACGTTCCCAGGGATAGGGTAAGGCTTCAGCGAGAGCGCGAGCTAACCAGAGCTGGATATAGGCTAATTGGACGATCTGCCACCAGTTTTCCTCATGTTGGACGGCAGGAGTTTGATAAGCAGCCATGAGAAGACGCTGTTTACCGTGGCGGTAGAAGTGTTCCACGTCGTAGCGCTGACCATAGGATTCCCAGATATCAATAAGAGAGAGTTCTTGTCTTCGCTGACCAATAACAATGAGCCACATATCCCGTTTGAAGACAGGATTGCTGTCCGTATCAAGCACCCGGGCACGCACCAGGGTGAAAGGATACATATGCATAGGAATATCCTTCTTGCCCGTGCGCACTATATCGTGCCAGCCCTCCAATTGTACGGTATAAGTCTTGCCCTTCCTGGTGACGAGGGTGGTGGCTGCGGTTTCGTCGGGTTCAGTCCAGGTGGTGGGGTCTTTGAGAGCAAAGCGGTTTCCATACCAGGTCGGATGTCCAACAGGGTTCTCTTCTCCTTCAGGGGGTTTGTACTTGCGATAAACAACCCGATTGCAGGGAAAGCGAATGATCGAAACCAGGTTCGGATAGATGGCAACGCTCCCCAGGTGTAACCGTCCACTGTAGGCACTGTCTTCCACCAGGACACTCAACGCCTTCTTGAAAGGCAGCAATTCATCCATCACAACAGCAGCGATTTGCTCTGCCCCAACTTGAGTAGCCTTCTCTGCGCTTTGCACTCGGCGCATGATCAGCGGCACAACCCATGGTGGGGACCCAGAACTTGCCTTCTCCGGCAGGAAGCTCAAGATGGAGTAATCGTGCCCGATGGTGACCGGTTTGTTCCCTGCAATCGTGTTGGGGCAGTGAACAAAGGTGCGGTCAGCCAGCGTCCGAGCAAATTTCCGTGGTAGGTAGGTCACGTCTATTCCAAACAACCAATACTTCCGCTGCTGTGGTGCAGGCAAGAAGGAAGCAATCAGACGCAGTAACCCTTGCTCATGGCTGCGCTGCTCCTCCACTGCCTTTTCAGGTGTGGAAGGCATAAAGAAATGCTCTATCGCATCGTACACGCTGCCGTACTCACGCCGAAAGAGCGGGCTTAAGCTTAACTCTGCCACCGAGTGGGCGATGGTGTTGCTGGACAAAGCATCTATCAATTCTATCAAGGCGTCTGCCCGATAAGGAAAAAAGTTGTAACGGTCCTGCCGAGACTGTTGTATTGTCGCTATCGCTTCGGTTACTATCTGGTCAATTCCCTGACCATTTCTGTCATCCTGGAGTGTGCTTTTGTAAGTGCTCATGCCCCAAATATGCCAGATCTTGGCTAATTATTCATGCCATTTTGTTCAAAGTCCAATTAAATCACAACTATCGAGTTAATAAAATTCTTGGCTGGGATGGTAGTTCTTTTAGAAGTCTGGTTTCGCAAACAGAATTTGATGACAGGTATGGATTGGGCGGTGTTTGGTGGGGAGATATCCGAATGAATGGGTTGGGTGGAGAGTATCCCTGGGATGGAGATTCCTGGGAGGTGCAGGATATTGACCAGAATGGCACGCTGGAATTAATTGTCAGGGGTGGAATAGAAACTCACGAAGATTTCATCGTACACGGGCCCCATCAACCCCTTATGCAGGTGTATACGTGGAACGGGGAAGGCTTTGTGCTGGATGATTTGCAGATCGGGCCGCCTGGGTATCGTTTCCAGGCCGTGCATAATGGCGATCTGTATACCCTGCTGCATGATTATGAGCAGGCGGAGGCATTCTACAGGCAGGCTATTGATGATCCAACCCTTTTCTATTGGATGGACAATAGCGTCGAATATTTCCGTGCGGTGCGGGAAGCCAGTTATGGGCACATCCCTACCCCCACGATGAGCGCGCCTGATGTGGATGAGTACCCCAACCTGGCGGCGTATGCGCAGTACCGCATCGTTCTGCTGCATATTTTGCAGGGGCAATTGCAAGAGGCGGGGGAGGCATACGAGGCCATGCTCGAGGCGTATCCCGCGGGGGAGGAGGGGCATATCTTCGTCCAGTTGGCGGAGAGGCTGCTGGATGAATACCGGGCTTCGGAGGATGTGCGCGTAGCGTGTGCGGAGGTGGTTGAGTTTTCGGCGCTGCATGAGGATGAGGTCTTGCAGTATGTCGGCGGATATCACGGCTGGCAGACTTTGGAGTATGAGGTGGGGGATGTGTGTCCGTTCAGGTGAGGTTTAGGGCGGTGGGGCGAGATTGCTTCGCTTCGCTTGCAATGACAAGATGAGATGTGTAGAGTGCGTTAGCAGGATTTTTTCTCATTTTTACAATGTTCTAATGTGAATCCGAGTATACTTATACCAGTGCGTCAGCCACGCGGCTGGCGTTCATTGTCTGTGTGATGCCAGGACACTGACCAGAAAGGAGGAAGGTATGACATCTCTGGAAGTTTTCTATCTGCTTTGCGCCATTACTGGCGGCGTTCTCTTTACATTGCGGGCAATAATGTTTTTTGTTGCTGGCGGCTTTGACGCGGAATTTGGCAGCGATATGGACGGCGCCGACGCGGTGGATGTTGATTTCGACGGTGATATGAATATCGACCTCGATCTGGACGGTGCCATGGACCTTGACCTGGATGGCGTATCCGAGGTCGATTTTGACGATATTGCCATCGGTGATGTAGGCGATGTGGATGCCGACGGCATGGACGCAGCGTACACCGATACGGATGTGAGCTTCAAGTTCATTTCCTTGCAGGGATTGACTGCTTTCTTCATGATGTTTGGTCTGGCCGGTCTGGCCTTGTCCAAATCTGCCCAGCCCGATCTGGTGAGCCTGATGGGCGGCATTATTGCCGGTGCTTTCACCGTGTGGGTCATCAGCCGCATTTTTATTGGCGCACAGAAGCTGCAATCCGAGGGAACCCTCAATATGCAGAATGCGATCGGTTTGAGCGGTACGGTGTATCTCACCATACCCGCCGGTGACATTGGAAAAGTAAACATCATTCTACAGGGCGCATTGAAGGAATTCAATGCTGTGGCAGCGGATAAGCAACTCATTAAGACTGGCGAACGCGTCCAGGTTGTAGGATTGACCACACACGAAGTGCTCGTAGTGGAACGAATCGACGAATAATTTCGAGAAATAATTCGATACAAGGAGGAAATTGTGAACACAGGAGGCGTACTTGGTATAGGTGTTTTGGTCATCTTTGTGGTGATCATCTTCTTTACCATGCTGTATCTTGCCAGTCGTTACAAACGCTGCCCATCGGACAAGGTTTTGGTCATTTACGGTAAGGTGGAAAAAGGCCGTTCCAGCCGCTGTATGCATGGTGGCGGTGCGATGATCTGGCCCTTGATTCAGGCTCACGAGTATATGAGCCTGACCCCGATGACGATCAATATCCCGCTGCAGGGTGCACTTTCCTTGCAGAATATCCGCATCAACGTACCCAGCACGTTCACGGTTGGCGTCAGCACCCAGCCCGAGATCATGATGAACGCCGCTGAGCGGCTTTTGGGCCTGGCCCCGGCTCAAATCGAAGATATGGCCAAAGAAATCATCTTCGGTCAACTGCGTTTGACGGTGGCCTCACTGACCATTGAGCAGATCAACCAGGACCGCGAGAGCTTCCTCGAATCGGTGCGCAAGAACGTGGAACCGGAACTGAACAAGATTGGTCTCTACCTGATCAACGTGAACATCACTGACATCACTGATGAGTCAACTTACATTGAAAGCATTGGCAAGAAGGCTGCTTCTGAGGCCATCAACCAGGCCAAAGTAGACGTGTCTGTCCAGGATAAACTGGGCGCGATCGGTGAATCGGAAGCCAATCGGGAAAAAGAGATCCGCGTGGCCGAAAATGTGGCGCAGGCGGTCAAGGGCCGCAAGAAAGCGGAAGCCGACCAGCGCATTTACGTTCAGGGGCAGGAAGCCGAAGCGGTGGGTGGTGAGAATACTGCCAAAGCCGACATCGCCAAATCAAATGCCGAGCTGGCGGTCAAAGAGGCCACGGCTAAGCAGTTGTCAGAGATCGCCTGGCGGCAGGCAGAAGCCGAGATCCAGAAAGCCCAATATCTCGCTGAGCAGGAACGCCTGCGCGCCGCAGAAGTGGCCCGTCAG
>JAIOTF010000125.1 GCA_021107195.1 Anaerolineaceae bacterium
CCAAGCGGTTAAAATGCGCTTTGAGCAAAGATTACCTTGCTACTGTCGTTTTTGGAGCATAATTTCATGCGTAGGCCCTGCCCGGATGACAAAGCACAAAAACACCTTCCATCAACAGTCTATCAGTATCCGGATGGTATAATCGTCCCATGTCATCCATCGTCTGCATCGATCTCGAAACTACCGGACTCGACCTACGCAAAGACGCCATCACTGAGATCGGCGCTGTTCGTTTTAACGGCAGCCGTGTTGAAGCTGAATGGTCATCTTTGATCAACCCCCATCGCCCAATCCCTGCTTTTATCACCCAGTTGACTGGAATCTCCGACGCGATGGTCGCCAAGGCTCCTCCCGTCCAAGCCGTATTGCAAGAATTGGTAGACTTTGTGGGTGACAGTCCAATTCTGGGACATAACGTCCAATTCGATGTTGGCTTTTTACGCCAGCAAGGTGTCTTCCAGGACAACATCACCATAGATACTTACGAATTGGCCGCAGTACTTCTGCCCACTGCCGGCCGATATCGTTTGGGAATCCTTGGCCGGGAGTTGGGCATTCTGCTGCCTGGTACACACCGCGCCCTGGATGATGCTCGCCTGACTCACGCTGTATTGGTGGAACTGCACAAAAAGGCACGGACTCTCCCCATCGAATTAATTGAAGAGTTTTTACGTATCAGCGAACCTTTTGATTGGGATGCTCAATGGCTTTTTGAAGAAGTATTAAAGGAACACATCCGTGAGGGTCTCAAACCCAAACTTGGGAAACGTCTGGACCTCACGCCGGCCTTACACAAAGATTGGGACTTGGGAACGCGTCTCAATCCCGTTGACCCTCCACTCCCGCTGGACACGGATGAGGTCGCCGCCTTACTGGAATACGGTGGCCCCTTCTCTCGCTATTTTGAGCACTACGAACAGCGTTCGCAGCAAGTAGAAATGCTGCGAACGGTTACAGATGCCATTTCCAACAGCCAACATTATTTAATCGAAGCTGGCACAGGCACTGGAAAATCCTTTGCCTATTTAGTGCCATCAGCTTTATGGGCCATCCAAAACCAGCAGCCGGTCGTTGTTTCCACAAACACCATCAACCTGCAAGATCAGTTGATCAAAAAAGACATACCCGATCTGTGTAACGCTCTTAACATTGATCTGAGAGCCGTGGTGCTCAAAGGCCGTTCTAACTACCTCTGTCCCCGCCGATTGGAAGCCATGCGCCGCCGTACGCCAAATACAAAAGAGGAAATTCGCGTGCTCGCCAAAGTGCTTGTCTGGTTGTGGGAAGGCGGAAGTGGCGACCGTAACGAATTGAATTTGAATGGGCCCCTGGAGAGAGAAGTCTGGAGTCGTCTCTCTGCTGAGGATGAAGCTTGTAGTGCAGAGAACTGCCAGAGCCGCATGGGCGGCAACTGCCCCTTCTATCAAGCCCATCAGGCAGCACAATCAGCCCACCTGATCGTTGTCAACCACGCTCTTCTCCTGGCCGATGTTGTAACCGGGAACCGTGTCCTGCCGCCGTTCAACCACTTGATCGTGGATGAAGCCCATCATATTGAATCGGCCACAACCAATTCAATGAGCTATTCTCTTGCCCAACACGACATCACCCGTTTGTTGCGGGAATTAGGCGGTACTTCCAGCGGAACCCTGCGGCATATACTCAAATTGATCAAAAACATGCTCCGTCCTGCCGACTTCGCAGGTTTCCAGCAAGTCGCACAGCGCATTACTGACCTCGCCTTTCGCCTTGACCATGATTTTGGTGCATTTTTCGATGCTCTGACATCTTTCCTTGCCGAACAGCGCGATGGCCGCCCAGTCAGCAATTATGGACAGCAGGAGCGCATCCTGCCCGCCACACACACGCTGCCGATCTGGCTGGATGTTGAAATCAGTTGGGATACAACCGTCGAAACGATCGGTCTTCTCTTGAACTTGCTCAATGAGCTGGTGAAATCTCTTAACCACATCATTGATGATTCATCTGAAGAGATCAATGATGTGCGAGGTCTGCTGGGGCAAATCTATTCGCGCCTTGATGAAGCCCAGATCAATGGCACATCGCTGGTTTCGGATGCAAATCCAGGCCGCATCTATTGGGTCGAGCTGAACCCTAGAAGACGCTCTATGACGCTCAATATTGCTCCACTGACCATTGGCCCAATGATGGAAGAGTACCTGTGGCATGAAAAAGAAAGTGTCATTCTCACTTCGGCTACCCTAACCACCAACGGTGAGTTTGATTACTTGCGCAATCGGCTATACGCAGATGAAGCCGATGAACTTGCCCTGGGGTCTCCCTTTGATTATGAAACCGCCACGCTGCTGTATGTAGTAAATGATATTCCCGAGCCCAACAATCGCTCGAATTACCAACGTCAATTGGACCGCTCGTTACTCAACCTCTCCCGGGCAACCTCTGGCCGCCTGCTGGCTTTATTCACTTCCTATGCCCAGCTCAAACAAACATCGCAAAACATCAGTCCTGCCCTCAACGACAGCAATATCTACGTTTACGAACAGGGTGAGGGCGCATCGCCCAATGCCCTGCTGGAAATGTTTCGCAGTGCTGAAAGCGCCATTCTCCTCGGTACGCGTTCCTTCTGGGAGGGCGTAGATGTACCCGGAGAAGCTCTTTCAGTCGTAGCGATCACCAAACTGCCGTTTGATGTTCCCTCCGACCCCATCGTGGCTTCCCGCGCAGAGACCTTCGAAAACCCTTTCTATGAATACATGGTTCCCGAAGCAATCCTGCGTTTTCGTCAGGGATTTGGGCGTCTGATCCGCACCCAGTATGATCGTGGTGTTGTCGTGATTTACGACAGGCGCGTAATCACCAAAAGCTATGGCCGCAGTTTTCTCGAATCGTTGCCACAGTGCACTGTTCAGGTAGGCAGTTTGCACGACCTGCCTGATGCGGCTGCACGCTGGTTAAATCTTTAGTACTCCAAATTTACAAGGAAATCTATTAATCCAAACGCTCTACGATCACCCAGGCAATATTGTCCTGGCGAGTGATGTTGATCTCTGCTGGCAGCCCCTCAAAGATCGAGGCAATGCGGGCCGGTGAGATAAAATGACTGCGCATCAACAGGATTTTTTCGGCCAGCGCCAGAAACTTCACAAACACTGTTTCAATATCTGGTTCCTCGATCACTAACCTTCCCCCAGGCTTAAGCACTCGCCACATTTCCATGCATGTTTGACGCTGGTTAACCACATGATGCAAAGCATCGACCATCAATACCCGCTCAAAACTACAATCCGAAAAAGGGAGTTTTTCAATCGTGGTTGTGGATGCCAGCAGGCCAGGTTTATTTTGAGTCTCCTGAACCATCTGAAATGAAGCATCTGCCACAATCACCTGACAGAGTGGACATCCAAGATGCTGGGCCACACGCCCCGTGCCCCCGGCTGCATCCAGCAGCAGTCCCTCAAATGGAAGGTCCAACGCCCGCTGCCAGATTCCTATTTTCGTTGATCCAAAAACACGATCATAAAACGGTGCAATAATTCCAAAATGATCAAGTAAAGGCATAATTATCTCCCTCATGCACCAGGATGATTAATCCTGGGCACTATCGTTTACCCACCAACCACGCTCATCAGGATTCTCGCGGCGCTGCATGACCTCTGCGCGCCCTTCTTCCAGCCAAAGCACGGCCGGCCGAGATGCCATATTGTAATTGGAAGACATACTTAACTGATAAGCTCCTGCGACTGGCATCGCTATCAATTCACCGCGATACACTTCTGGCAGCTTTAATTCCGGAATCAATTGATCTCCGGATTCACAATATTTTCCCACCAGGGAAGCCCGCTTGAGCACCCCGCTTGGCAAGCGGTCAGCCAGGGCTGCAACATAATGCGCCTGATACATCGCCGGACGCGGGTTATCCGCCATACCGCCATCCACCGCCACTATATACATACCGTCACTTGAAAACTTCACCGCCCCCACTGAATAAACGGCAACACCAGCTTGCCCCACCAACCAGCGGCCCGGTTCCAGGAGCAGCTTGGGCAGCGGCCAACCCCGTTTGCCACATTCATGCTCCAGCGCAGCACTCATCGTCTGCACCCAGTCAACCGCATCAGCCATTTTATCATCGAGCAGATACTGCACCCCAAGACCGCCTCCCGGACTTAATTCAGCCAAAATGAACTCTTCCTGTTCGGCCAAACCAATCAACCGCCGCAGGGCTTCTGCGTAGGGTTGGGTGTCAAACACCTGAGAGCCCACATGGGTATGTAAACCTCGCAGCTTTAACCAGCGGCTGGACTGTGCGAAACGAATGCCTTCAGAAGCCTGGCCGTCATTGATCGGCAGCCCAAATTTTGATGCAATATCGCCCGTCTGCCAATACTGATGGGTCTCAACTTTTACGCCGGGTGTGATTCGCAGCCAAATATTAATGATCTTCTTTTTCTCCGAAGCCAGGAATTCCAGCAATACCAGCTCAGAGAGGTTATCCACGACAATATCCGAAATACCCCACTCCATTGCAAACAAAAGCTCTGGAACAGTTTTGTTATTGCCATGAAAATGCACCCTCTTTGGTGAAAAACCAGCCTTCCCCGCAATCTTCAGTTCCCCCAAACTGACCACATCTACGCCCAAACCCATGGACGCCATGCGCTTAGCCATTTCCAATGAGAAATAAGCTTTGGCAGCATATGTGATCTCAAATCCGCCGCGATACTCGGCTTCAAACGCCTTGCGCAACAATGCCAGTTGAGAACGCAGCGTGGCGCCATCATAAAGATAAAGAGGAGAACCGTATTGCTGCACAAGTTCTCGCAGCGACTGTCCGGCAATGGTCATCCTGCCTTTCGGGTCTCGTCTTGTTGTGATGGGGAATAATTTCAGCACCTCGTCCACGTTTCCCTCGATAAAAGCATCAAATCTCTCATTAAAACTTCACTATTTTTACCACAATTTTGGTAAAGGCTGCACAAACGAAATGGACAACCACAATATGAATTCGTTCTGGTTCTGAAAACCACATCCGTCAACAAAAGGTCTGCCCCTGTAGTATCACAGGGGCAAATTTAACGCGCTAGCGCACATTCCAATAGTGGTTTAACCCACTGCTTCCTAAATCCATTTATGAAAGGCCGACGACCTGGCCGGTTTCCACATCAATATCCACATTGTAAAAGCCAGGTTTGGTGGGGAGTCCAGGCATGGTACTCATTGTCCCACACAATGGATAAAGGAAACCAGCCCCTACCGAAGCGCGGATGTCATTAACCGGCACGCGGAATCCTTTCGGCACGCCCTTCAAAGAGCCATCATGGCTGATACTCAAATGCGTCTTTGCCATGCAAATCGGCACCTCATCATAGCCCAGACGGGCATATTCAGCAATTCGCTGTTCCGCCTGCGGGGAGTAATCCACACCGTCCGCCCCATAAATTTCGCGGGCAATGGTCTCGATTTTTTCCTTGATCGTTGTGCCTTCCAGTGGATACAGATATTTAAACTCGGCTGGTTTATCAGAGGCCGCAATCACCGCTTTTGCCAATTCCACTGCACCTTCACCACCCAATTCCCAATGCCGGGAAATGACCGCCGCTTCAGCGCCGCCCTCTTCAATTGCTGCTTTTTGTACCAAAGCCAACTCAGCCTCAGTGTCCGTTAAGAAGGGGTTGATTGCCACCACCACCGGAATACCATACTTGCGGGCAATCTTAATGTGATGGAGCATATTCGGCAGCCCGGCACGCAGGAGTTCCAGATTTTCTTCGGTATACGCCTTATCCAACGGTGCGCCAGCTTTCACGGCCGGCCCTCCACCGTGCATCTTTAAAGCACGTATCGTAGCGACCAACACAACCACATTGGGAACCAGTCCCGAAGCACGGCACTTGATGTCAAAGAACTTCTCCATGCCCATATCTGCACCGAAACCTGATTCGGTGATCACAAAATCTGCCAGTTTCAGGCCAACTTTATCCGCAAGAATAGAGCTGTTACCATGCGCAATATTGGCAAATGGACCGGCATGCACAAAGACTGGCGTGCCTTCCAGGGTCTGCATCAAATTGGGTTTGATTGTATCCATCATTAACACGGTTACCGCACCAGCGACGCCCAGATCATCAGCCGTGACCGCTTCACCGCTGCGGCTTAAACCGATAACGATCCGCCCAATGCGTTTGCGCATATCAGCGAGCGATGTGGTCAAAGCCAAAATAGCCATCAACTCACTGGCCACCGCAATGTCAAAAGATGTCTGGCGGGTTTTCCCCTTTTCTTTTGGTCCTTGGCCAATGGTGATGCCGCGCAGCATACGATCACTTGTGTCGATCACACGATTCCAGGTAACGGTTTCTGGATCAATATCTAATCGCACCAATTGTTTGCGCTCCTCTGGAGTCAAATCCTCTGGATTGTCTTTTTGAATGCCCAGTTTTTTGAGGCGCGGGTGCATCTCCAAAGGAAAATGGCGTTTACCATGTCTATCGGGCGGGAAAAAACGCTCAAACAGACGTTCATCGCTCATATTGCTTTCATGGAACATACGCGTGTCAATCGCCGAGGCCAAAAGGTTATTTGCCGCTGTAATGGCGTGAATATCTCCTGTCAGGTGCAAATTGAAATCTTCCATTGGAATCACCTGGCTGTATCCGCCTCCGGCAGCCCCGCCCTTGATCCCGAAGGTCGGGCCTTGACTGGGCTGGCGAATGGCTGTAATGACCCGCTTTCCAATATGCGCACCCATTGCCTGGCTTAACCCCACCGTAGTCGTTGTTTTTCCTTCCCCCAAAGGGGTCGGTGTGATTGCAGTTACATCGACATATTTTCCATCCGGGGCATCCTTCAATCGCTCTAAAACCGCTAAGTTTACCTTGGCCTTATAAGGGCCATACAGTTCGAGCTCTTCTGGCAAAAGTCCGAGCTCTTCTGCTACCAACGAGATCGGTTTTATGTCCGATTCCTGGGCAATGTCAATATCCGAAGGAACGGGTGAACGCCGCTTCAATGAAGTTGGCAAAAATTTCTTCCCTCTCGAAGATTCGTGATTCATAACTGATTACCTTTCTGTGAATTTCCTGTACACATCAGTATTGCAATTTATCGATAAATGTATTGCAAGCCAATATTACAATTTATTAGTTTTATTATATCAATAACTTACTAATAAGGATACACTTTTGTAGATCTTTTATTTCCTTCATCAAAAATGCGCAGGTCATACCGCTATTGTCTAGCAGTTTGTCGGAGAGAAAAGTTTTTAATGACGTTGAGAGCAATGCGGGCATGAAAAGGGCACAGGAACGGGAAAAACCGCCTCGAAAATGCGTGATTCCTGAGCTGGATTTCTCCTGTTCTTGAGCAACAGGCGCGTTTCAATAGCCCTCATCCAATCATGAGGGTGTGCATTCGCTTGAGATTGAAAGCCAGACAAACCAAACAC
>JAIOTF010000004.1 GCA_021107195.1 Anaerolineaceae bacterium
CAGCTTCGGACTGAACCGAAGACAGAGCCAATCGCCTGCAATTCCGGGTGAGGAAGTTTGTGAGACGCAGGTGGTTGTACCCAACCAGAACATCGGCTGGCGAGAGCCTGCGAGAGCAAGCTCAACCTCCAGAACCCCCCGCCTTTAGGCGTGGGGAATGGTCAGCTCGTCGCGGTTAAAATGAACCCTGATGATGCAAAACAAAACGCAAGACCCTATCAAACCACTGTACTGGTCCATCTTCATCATGTCACTGCCATTTGGCATCCTCAATTTTGTGCTGCCAATCTACGGTCACGAAATCGGCGCCAGTGCATTTGAAATCGGTTTGTTCTTCACAGCTTTTTCGCTGATGCTGGTCATTCTGCGGCCGCTGGTTGGCCGCGGCATCGACCATGTAGGACGCCGCCCTTTCCTGCTGGCTGGGCTGGCCGGATACGCAGTGACGATGATCTTATTTGCCTATGCGAAAGACGTTGGCGGGTTGATCGCTGCCCGCACACTGCAAGGCGTTTCCGCGGCTTTCCTGTGGCTCTCTGCCCGCACGATGGTCGCCGACACTGCACCGGTAGACAAACGCGCCAACTCGTTTGGAATGCTCGACCAGGCCAGCTATCAGGGTGCCATCCTCGGCACCTTTCCTGGTTTCTTTCTCCTCATCTATTTGGGCATCGAATCCGGATGGCCCCTGCTCTTCATGGGTTTTGGGATGACTGGTCTGGCAGCGCTGGCCCTGGCAATTTTGCGTATCCCTGAGACACGCACAGAAAACCGCACACCCCGAACAAAACCCATTCGCTGGTCAACGAACTGGACAACTCTGCTGCTGGTTACCCTGGTCACGGGGGCAGCCTGGGCAATGATCTCCCCCAGCCTGATGGTTTACCTCCAGGAAAAATTTTTCACTGAAGTCTACATCCTGGCCTTGGCATATCTGCCTTCAGCCATCATTTGGGCTGTTCTGCCTTCGCGGCTGGGCAAGCTCTCTGACCGCTTTGGGCGCAAGCCGCTGATGGTGATCAGCATGCTGGCCGCTGCGGCCACTTCGTTTCTCTTCCCACATCTTAATTCCCTGTTGGGGTTGGCATTACTGTGGGCCTTTCAGGCTGTGTGCTTTGCCGCTGGAGACCCGGCAGAACAAGCGCTGGTAGCTGACCTGACCGGCGGTGACAAGATGGGACGCGGCTTTGGTCTGTACACTGCCGCTGCCGGATTAGGGTTTGCCTTTGGCCCTTTGATCGGCGGCTGGCTCTACGATCATCTCGGCTATCAAATGCCTTTTTACGCCAACGGCGTACTGTTGATCCTCAGTGCATTGGTGTTGATCGTGCTGCTTAAATCGCCGCCGCAAACCGCCATCGCTCAAACAGCAACACCAGACGAGGATTAATGTCCAAACCTCCACAATTTAATACTTGACGAATCAGCACATTTGTTCTATAATAATCACAGAACAATTGTGCTAATGTCTATTTTTCAGCGACAGGCCCTGAAACCCTGATGAGGAGGAAACCATGGCGACCAAAGCCAATCATAAATTAGATAACTTATCATCCGATATCCTGTCGTTCATCAAAACTTACAGAACTGAAAAACAAATCTCCCCATCTTACAGTGAAATTGCAAAAGAAGTGGGGATCAAAACCAATTCCCACGTGCAATATTGCCTCAAAAAATTAAGAAACCTTGGTTTGGTTGACTGGCAAAAGGGCATCCCGCGCAGCCTGCGTCTGTGCAAAGTACTGGATGAATTGATCAACATCCCCGTGATGGGCAAAATTGCTGCCAGCAAACCCATTCCCATGCCAACCAGTGACTTTGCTTATTATGATTCTGAAAGCACTGTAGCAGTTGCCAGCAGCGGCCTGCCAATGACCAATAACGACTTATTCGCACTGGAGGTTCAGGGAGATTCGATGATCGATGCCATGGTCAATGACGGCGATATTGTCATCATCAAACCCTGCGACGCTGTAGAAAACGGTACGATGGCTGCCATCTGGCTGACTGAAAACGACGAAACCACATTGAAATTCTTTCACCGTGAAGAAAACCGCATCCGTTTGCAGCCTGCCAACAAGGAAATGGAACCGATCTACATCGAGAATCCCCAACAAGTACAGGTTAAGGGCAGAGTGGTAAAAGTCATCCGCAATTACTTCAACTAGCCATAAGGATATGTCAAAGGGGACTGTCGTCTCACCAGCACTGCACCAAGCCTGGCGCAGGTACAAGTGTTAGGCAGCTGAGGAATTTGACATATCCTATGGGTGCCGTTCTGCCCGCTTTCATATCGCCAATCCTGACACATGCTTAAGCGAGCTTCCAACCAGGTAGCTTCCAGTCCCAACGCTGCACCTCGTTGAGGTGAAAGCACAACCTACTTTGCAATCCGCGTTACAACCCACCGAACAGCCCGCTTTGCTGCCCACAGAAGACTTTTCAGCCACAGCCACAGCCAGTTGCCTGGAATTCCTGGAAAACTTCCCCGACACCCCTGCCCTTGAGTTAAAGCATCCACTTTTCCAATCATTGTATTTTCACGGCTGTTCCAGTACTGGGACAGCCGATTTTTTCTGCCGAATTGATGCTAATTCCGCACAGAAGTTTCTGTGCGCTAAAAACTATTATGGCTATACGCAGTTTGTGCGCTTTTTCAGTTTCTCCTCCTTCATTTCTCCTGATTGAATTCATTTTCAATTCACAATTGGTCGATATACTTTTTTCAGATGTTTGAAATAATCAATCAATTTGCAAAGGAGCAAAGAAATGAAACGAAATATCATTGGAAAAATCATTGTGGCAGTGTTGCTGGTCGGCGCGATCGCCGGCCTCGGCGTCTTCGCCTACCGGGCTGGTATGGCTCAGGGACTTGGTTTGGAGCCGCTGCAATTACAAGACGGCAGGTTCCCCATGACGCCCTCCGTGCATTATGGTCATCCCATGATGAGCATCGGTCGGGTGCTTGGTGCTTTATTCCTGACCATGCTGGTCTTTGGCGCAATTCGCACATTGCTGTGGGGCGGACCGCGACGCTGGCATCGCATGCACGGCCGCTGGGGCATGCCGCCTATGGCGGCACATGGTGACTGGGCTTGCAGTGTCCCGCCTGTTTTTGAGGAATGGCACCGCCAGGCACATGCAAAAGAAACTGATAAAGCGGCAGAATCCGCGGAAGCAGCTGAAAACGAAACCGAATAATCCGTACTATAATGAACCCGGGTCTTCCTTATCAGAAGATCCGGGGTAATTTTATGAAAACAATTCTGATTGTTGACGACGAACCAAAGATTGTCCAACTGGTAAAAGACTATCTGGAGCGTGCCGGGTTTTCGGTGCAAGCGGCAGGTGATGGCAACAAAGCCCTGGCAATGGCAAAATCCATCAACCCGGATCTGATCGTCCTTGATCTCGGCCTGCCAGGGATGGACGGCCTGGATGTTACCCGGGAAATCCGCAAATACTCCAATGCACCGATCATCATGCTGACTGCACGCAGTGAAGAAAGCGACAAATTGATCGGCCTGGAATTGGGGGCAGATGATTACCTGACCAAACCTTTCAGCCCCAAAGAATTGGTGGCACGAGTACGGGTGCTCTTCCGGCGCATCGAAGCCGACCGGGAACCGCCATCCGAGATCCTGCGCGTCGCTGACCTGACTCTGGATATCCCCCGCATGCGCGTCACGGCTGAAGAACGTACCCTGGAAGAATTAACCCCGACCGAATTTGAATTACTTGCGGAATTAGCCCGCTATCCCGGGCGGGTTTTCACCCGCTCTCAACTGCTGAATGCCGTTCACGGCTTTGCCATTGAATCCTATGAGCGCGCCATTGACGCCCATATCAAAAACATTCGCCGCAAGATTGAACCCAACCCGCGTGAACCGCGTTATATTCTCACCGTTTACGGTGTGGGGTATAAATTCGAAGACCGCTAAAGACCAACAAGAAGAAAATGAATGAAACACCATCGCCCGTCTTTTAATAGGCACCGCGCACATTGGTGGCCAGAGAACGAAGCCTGGCCCCCCACCCCGCATCATGGCAGGTCAATGCGTGCGCGCTTCACGCGCCGCATGGGCTGTGGATTTCTTCTGGCGATCATCGGGCTGACAGCCATCATTGTTCTCGGGTTGGGACTGATTGCCCGTTCAATGGGATACCTGCAAATTACTCAGCCCCTGCCAAAACACGTTGTTCCACAGGCCATAGCAATATTTTTCCTGGGGCTGGGAATCCTGCTGATCGCAGGCAGGCGCCTGCGAGGATTGTCGCAGCCCATTGGCGACCTGATGGAAACTACCGACCGCGTCGCCGGCGGCGATTACACAGCAAGGGTCAAGGTGCAAGGGCCGCCGGAAACGCGTTCACTGGCCCGCGCCTTCAATGATATGATTTCGCAACTGCAATCCACCAACACCCAGCGCCAGGACCTGATGGCCGATGTGACCCACGAGCTGCGCACCCCGCTGACTGTCATCCAGGGCAATATCGAGGGCATGCTGGACGGGGTTTACCCGGCGGACGAAGCCCGTTTGAAGTCTATCCTGGAAGAGACCAATCTCCTCTCGCGTCTGGTCGATGACCTGCGTACCCTGTCTCTGGCTGAAAGCGGTGCATTGCAATTGAGCAAAGAGCCTACCGATCTGACTGTCTTGATTGGCGAAACTATTGCTGCATTTCGACCAGAGGCTGATGCAGCCGGGATCACACTATCCATTGATTCGCCAGAAGATGCCCCTTTAATCGCATTAGATCCCAGGCGCATCCGGCAGGTGCTTTCAAACCTGTTGGCGAATGCTTTGCGCTACACCCCACAGGGGGGCAATATCCGGGTGAGTTTTGCCCTGACCGGCAGCTCAGAAGACAAGCAAGCTCAAATCACCGTGCAGGACAGCGGCGCTGGTATCCCCCAGGATGACTTACCGCATATCTTTGACCGTTTCTATAAAGCAAGTGACTCCGGCGGTATGGGGCTTGGGCTCTCTATTGCCAAAAAGCTGGTCGAGGCCCACGGGGGAGATATCCAGGCAGAAAGCCAGCCAGGACAGGGAACAGCTATGCGCATTAACCTGCCCGTTGACTAAGGCCGCCCCACTCCCACAGCATCCCGTTAAACAACTTGCGGCGCCATCCACAACAGGACAGCGCCGCAA
>JAIOTF010000107.1 GCA_021107195.1 Anaerolineaceae bacterium
GCCCTGACCTCCAGGGCATGTGTCAGTCGCTACGCTGTACAGTGTGCGCTCGCAATGACAGTACTGGGTGATTCTACAACATTTTAGTGTACCCGTGTTGGCTGGCTGGCACAGGTTTGGTCGTTGGCGGGAGAATTACTCCAGGCCGAAACCGGTTTGACAGCCCCTGCAATTTGTGATAATATGCGATTTAACAATTAAACAGCCCCGTATGGCGCTCTTATCCAGAGAGGTGGAGGGACCGGCCCTTTGAAACCTCGGCAACCTGGCTGATACAGCTAAGGTGCCAATTCCGTCAGGAAAGCATTCTGGTAGATAGGAGGGCATTAGTCTTTCTTGCCCCCCGAGAACAACCGGCAGGGGCATTTTCTTTTCAACAGGAGGTTTTCTGTGACCAATACATTTATGAACTCGAAGAAGTATCTTTTCACTTCCGAGTCCGTGACCGAGGGACACCCGGACAAAATGTGCGACCAGATCAGCGATGCTATTCTGGATGCCTGTCTGGAACAGGACCCATACTCGCGTGTGGCCTGTGAAACGGCCACCAAGACCGGTTATGTGATGATCATGGGTGAGATCACCACCAAAGCTTTCGTCAATTTTGATGAACTGGTGCGCGAAGTTGTGACCAGCATTGGGTATGACCGCGGCAAAAAGAGCTTTGACGGTTACACCTGCGGAGTCATGTCCGCCATTTCCCAGCAGTCCGGTGACATTGCTATGGGCGTTGATCAGGCCCTCGAATCAAAGGCCGGTGAAATGACCGAAGCCGAGATTGAGGCTTTGGGCGCTGGCGACCAGGGTATGATGTTCGGTTATGCCTGCACCGAAACCGATGTTTTGATGCCCGCTCCAATCCACTATGCTCACTTGCTGACCCGCCGCTTGGCAGAAGTACGCAAGAACGGCACAGTGGATTTCTTTTACCCGGACGGCAAGTCTCAGGTGACGGTGGAATACAGCAAGGGCAAGCCTGTGCGCATCCCGACTGTTTTGATCTCTACCCAGCATGCCGCCAATGCTTCGCAGGAAGACATCCGCGCGGCTGTGATTGAGCACGTGATCAAGCCTGTGCTGCCCGGCGAACTGGTGGATTATAGTGATGTGGACATCTACGTTAACCCGACCGGCCGTTTCTACATCGGCGGCCCGCTGGGTGATGCTGGTTTGACCGGACGCAAGATCATCGTGGATACCTACGGTGGGATGGGTCGTCATGGCGGGGGCGCCTTCAGCGGAAAAGATCCGACGAAGGTTGACCGTTCGGCTGCTTATGCTGCCCGCTGGGTTGCCAAGAATATCGTGGCCGCCGGTCTGGCTGACCGCTGCGAATTGCAGTTGGCCTACGCTATCGGCGTTGCCCACCCGTTGAGCATCAACGTGGAAACCTTTGGCACCGGCCATATTGCTGACGAGAAGATCGTCAAGCTGGTTGATGAACAATTCGACCTGCGTCCCGGCGCCATCCTGCGCGACCTGGACATGCGCCGCCCGATCTATCGCAAGGTCGCAGCTTACGGTCACTTTGGCCGTGCTGACCTCGATTTGCCGTGGGAGCGCACTGACCGCGCCGCCGCCCTCAAGGCTGCTGCCGGTTTGTAAGATTTTCTTTGAGTTGTTTTGCAGGGACAGGCACGCAAGCGCCTGTCCCTGCTTGTTGTTAACCTCCCTTGGAAAGGTTGGATTGCTGCTGCGTGGTCTGCTTATGCGAAAAATGTAGGATGTGCCAGGTTTGCCAAATTTGAATATAGCCTGTTTTGAGAGATATACCAGCCTGGAAGACTCTCCGCGACCTTTCCAGGGGGTGTGTAAACTCTGATACAATCAATTTTGTTCTGTCATTATTCGTTTTTTGTTATCGAGGTAAAGATGAGCTTCAAGTACAAACTGACCCAATTCACGGTCAAAACCGTTTTGGATATTGCCACCCGGGTGCATATGCACGCGGTGGCTGAGATCCCGTGGAATGGGCCGTTAATTGTCACGATCAATCATGTCAATTCATTGGATGCGCCGATGCTCCTGACTTATCTGCAGCCGCGGCCAATCACCCCGCTGGGCAAAGAAGAGTTGTGGCAAAGCACCCTCTCCCGTATTTTGATGAATCACTGGGGCGGGATTCCCATCCGGCGCGGTGAGGCAGATATGGCCGCTTTAAAGGCATCACGGGAAGCATTAAAACGTGACCGTATTCTGGCGATTGCCCCCGAAGGCACACGCAGTGAAAATGGGCAGTTGCAGCAGGGCAAGCCGGGCGTGCTGCTGCTGGCCATGCGCAGCGGCGTGCCGATCCTGCCTCTGGCTCATTACGGCGGTGCGAAAATATTTGATAACCTGCGCCGCCTGCGCAGAACCGATTTTCATATTGTGTCCGGGCATTCATTTACCCTGGACATGCATGGGCGAAAAGCGGATCGCGAGCTGCGCCAACTGGTGGCGGATGAGATCATGTATCAACTGGCGGCTTTGCTGCCCGAGAAGTACCGCGGGTATTACGCTGACATGAGCAAGGCCACGGAGCAATACCTGTCGTTTGTTCCAGGGGGTCATAGCAACCTGGTCTATGCCGACGAGCTGGCGCAGGGGAGCTAATGCGCGTAGCCATACAAAGAGTAAATCTCACAGAAAAAACACCCGCGAATATTGAATTCGCGGGTGTTTTTGTTTTTCTGTTTGAGATCATTCATCCCTCTCCGCATACGGGCACACACCGCGCAGGGGGCAGGCCTCGCATTGCGGTTTGCGGGCGTGGCAGATCTCGCGGCCGAGACGGATGATATTGAGGTGGGCGGTGCCGTAGGTCTCGGGCGCGAACAGTGCAGCCAGGTGGACGTGGGCTTTTTCAACGGTCATCTTCTGCGGGCGCAGGCCGAGCCGCCCGCTGACGCGGTAGACATGGGTGTCTACCGGGAAGCCGGGCATACCGAGAGAGAATTGCATCACAATGGCGGCGGTCTTGGGGCCGACGCCTTTGAATTTTAACAGCCAGGCGTGCACCTCATCCGGCGGCCAGGATTTGAGAAATTCCAGGTCCAGGCTGCCGCGCTCCTCGGTGATCTGGCGCAGCACGTTTTGCAGGCGCGACCCTTTCTGATTGGCCAGCCCGGCGATGCGCACGGCCTCGATCACGTCCTCGGTGGGGGCGTCGCGAACTTCTTCCCAGGTGGGGAAGCGCTGGCGCAGGCGGTTGAAGGCCTTGTCACGGTTGACGTCGTTGGTGTTTTGCGAGAGGATGGTCAAAATGAGTTCATCCACCGCTGGCGGGGGATTGTTGCGCCATTCCGGTTCGCCGTAGAAGCACAGCAGGCGCTGATGAATTTCTTTGGCAAAATGGCTCAGGGTTTTCAAGTCATTGTTCATGATTCAGTTTCTTTCTTCAATTGAAAGCAGGGGCGTATCTGTCCCACATCCAGCTTGCGCCAGTTTTGCACCGGGCGGATGTCAAAATCGGCGAGGGCCTGGTTTTGGGCCTGGGTGAAGGGCACGCCCAACTGGCGCAGGATCTCAAGGATGACCAGTGGCCGGGCGCGTTGAGTCAGGTCGCCATCGGCGATCTTGAGAGTGATTCCCAGGGCGGGGCTGCCTGGCCTGATCAGGCCGGGCATCAGGCCGACGGCTTGATATCCCTCTGCGCCGATCTTGGTGATGATCTGGCCTTCAAAAGCGGCCATCAGGGCAGTGTCAAACCTTCCTGGTCCGGCGACCATGTCCGGGTGAGCGGGCATGGCACGCGCAATGCGGCGCAGCGCGGCGGCGCGCACTTCGGGCAGGCCAGTGGGATCGCACAGGCGGGCAAAGGCCAGGGCAGCATTGAACAGGGGCACAGCAAAAACCGGAACCGAACAGCCGTCTGTGCCCAGTAAAATCTGATCCGCGGGCATGTTCATCATCTCTGCTACCGCTTGCAGGATGGTCTTTTGCAGAGGGTGATCGGGGTTGATGTAATCTTCTTCGGGAATGTGGTGCAGGCGGGTGTAAGCCAGCATGCCGGTATGTTTCCCGGAGCAATTCTGGTGCAGGGTGGTGGGCTGCTCGCCGCGCAACAGCATGGCAGCCGCACTGGCTTTGTCGGTGGGAGCATGTGCGCCGCACAAGAGGTCTTCTGGCCCGATGCCGATCTTGGCCTGCAATGCTTTCAGCGCGCGGATATGTTCTTCTGTGCCGCTGTGGGACGCACATATCAAGGCAATTTCCTGGTCGCTGAATTGAAAAGCCTGCGCACCGCCGCTTTCGATTAAGGGCAGGGCCTGAAAAGGTTTGGAGGCAGAGCGCAGGAAGGCAACTGTCTGCGGGTCACCCAGGCTGGCGACCAGCCGCTTTTGGGGATCGACCACGGCGGCTGCGCCAAAGTGCACTGATTCGACGATCGGGCCGCGGGTTACCTCAACCAGTGGAATGAAATTGGAATAGGGCATAGGTTCCTTTCTGCTTTTTGCGGATTATAACACCGCACAAGGTGATTATTTTGGAGAATTATCATAAAGAGGGTCTTTCCCCGCGTTTGCTGTGGGGAGGATTTATTTGTAGGGTAGGGACGAAGCGCATTGCTCCGTGGCGTTCGCCCCTACCGGAAAAGAGTTGATTTTATTGCCAGGATTAAGAAAGACATTCAGACTATGTGAATCCAGTAGCGGCGGATGGGTGTTGGTTCACTTTCAGGATGGATAACGTCCCACAGTTTGCCGCCGTTGGCTTCAATGATGCGGGCAGAGGCGATGTTGTTATCATTGCAAGTGATTAATGCCTTGGTCCATCTCCAGTCACGCAGTTTTTCCAGGGCAAGTTGCAATTGGCGGGTTCCGTAGCCCTTACGGCGGCGGGTGGGGCGGATATCATAGCCGATGTGACCGCCAATTTGTTTCAACCAGGGGGTCAGTTTATGGCGGATTCGGATCACGCCGATTAGGTCGTGATCTTCCACGCTCCAAAAGGTGGATTGGGGGACATAACCTTCCGGCAGGTCAATGCCTGCTGCGTCCATTTCCAATCGTTGTACGTATCTGGTGAAGTCGCGCTCCAACTGCGGCAGGAGCTCGGCATAGCGTTTTTCTCCATGGGCCTGGTATTCGGCTGCCATGGTAATGAAGGTCTCTTTTAATTCCAGCGCGGGTTCGATCAGTTTGAAACCAGTCATTTGCCCGCCTTATTCTTTACCACAGGAAGGTTACGCCAGGTCCAGGGACAGGAACATAGCCGCTTCGTGACCGCTGTTGCTGTAATAGCGGTCGTTATAACCGCAGATGCGAAAGCCGTTCTTGAGATAAAGCTGCAATACAGGGTTGAGGGAGGGTGCTTCGGCCAGCAGGCAGCGGCAGGGTGTGGCGCGTGCCACGTTGACCTGGTGCTGCAAGAGGCGGGTGGCGATGCCTTGATGACGATAGACAGGCAGCACGAAAATATCGATCAGACTGACCGTGTTATTCCACTCGTGATACTCCAGGCCGCTGAAGGCGATCATCTCGCCATTCTCTTCAACGATGTACATTTCGGAGTATTCCGATGTGATCAGTGACAGAAAGTCGCGCCCGGATTCAAAAGCGTAGGTTTGGTTCAGTGCATTAATGGCAGCGGCATCTTCAGGCAGGGCTTTACGGATGTTCATCGTTCTCCATATCATTACAGGCTTCGTTGATTCGTTCTTGCGCCAGTTGACAATACTCTTCGGCGATCTCGAAGCCGACATAGCGGCGTTGATTCTTAATGGCCGCCACGCAAGTTGTGCCAGAGCCCAGGAAGGGATCGAGGATGACATCGTTGACGTACGAGAACAAACGGATGACGCGCCCGGCCAGCTCAACCGGGAAAGGGGCGGGATGGCCCACGCGCCGGGCCGAAGCGGGGGTGATTTCCCACATCGAGAGGGTGGCTTCCATGAATTCTTCGCGCTCAATATCGGATTCGCCGCGATCGGGGCGGGAGTAGCTCTGCTTGGCGAATACCAGCAGGTATTCGTGCAGGTCACGCAGCCGGGGGGATTTTGCACTGCGCCAACTTCCCCAGGCGCAACTGCCGTTGGCGCCGCGTGCCTTTTGCCAGATGATCTCACCCATCGGCAGAAAACCGATCTCCATGTGTACGTTATAGAAGAGAGCATGCAGGGGAATATAGGGCTTGCGCCCCAGGTTAGCGACATTGATCACATAGCGTCCCCCGGGCAGCAGGGTGCGGTACACTTCCTGGCCAACTTTGCGGATCAAATCCAGATATTCTTCCAGGCTGAGATTATCGTCATATTCCTTGCCGACGTTGTATGGTGGAGAAGTGAAGGCCAGGCCTATGCTGTTATCCGGCAAACAAGACATCTCTTCTGCGCTCTGGCAGTAAATGCTGTCTGCC
>JAIOTF010000121.1 GCA_021107195.1 Anaerolineaceae bacterium
TAATAAACATGGAGAGCCCCACAGAAAGTGAGTATACAGCGACAGACTGCAATACTTGCTGGTGCGGAATCAGAGCACATAAAGATCCGACGATGATCCCGGTAATTTGACCGCCTATCACATTTCGTGGCTGGCCTCAGCACATTTAAGAAAACAGATGGTCTGAACACTACTCTCTTCTTTCACGTCGAACGCTGCAAATCACCGGCAGCAAAAAGCAAAGCGAGGAACGAGCGGTGCTTTTAACGTCCGAGCGCATTTGCTTTGTCAGGTGCTATTGTTTCAATATTGCCAAACATCCTCAATTGACAGATCGTCATACCGCTCCAGGGTTGCCAACCATTCAGGCATACCATCTTTTATCGTTTCCTTCAATTCAGCCAGGTCTTCCTTGTCGATCAAACCTTTCTCTTGCAGGAATGTGTAGAACTTCTTAAGACTCGCTGCATTGCCTTTAATACTTGACTTACTTGCCCACATTGCCTTTCTTATAAACCAGTAACCAAGAAACATCCCAACCCAGCCAATACCATCCTTTGCTTCGCTTGCATCTTCGTAAAGCAGATATTCGTTTATGTAGAAATCAATATTAGAAACATGCCTGTTTATCGTCTTTTCCGACAAACCGGAAGATTTCAGCCAGGCAGCAAATTCATTTAGATGGCGTTCGTTGGCTTTTCTTATCTTTTCGCAATCTTTTTCGTATTTCTCGTAATCACTCATTTCCAATCCTCTGGTATTTGATGATTTCCCAGCAGCTAACGGGGGTACTATGCAAGATATATGCTGTAGAAAGATTTCTTAAGATTATATATTAAGAGGCTAAATTATTCAAACTCATTGTATACAAAGCTTCCCATCGTCTAACCGTGCTTCAGCTCGCACCCTCCACCCACAGGCGCGTGCCTCTGTTTCCAGGGCGTCCAGACGCTCTTTGATCGTCTTGGGTGTTGACGGCTCGGGGTCTGGCCCCAGGAGGGGTGGCGGTGAGAGGAAAAAGAGCAGGAAAACTTCGAATAGCACCGTTTCACATCAAGGAATTGATGCAGGACTTCATTTATAATACAGTTATGAAGTTTAGAAGCACTTGCAATTGTTAAGTGATTCTACTCCTGCCAAGAGCTCTTGATCTAGAAAAAACGAAGGGACCGCCACTCGAATTTTATGAAAGAGAAAATTTTTCGATGGATAGTGATTCTGCTGACAGCCGCGATTGCTTTTGGAGGTCGCCGGTTTGCCTCACAACGCCTTCCAGTTGGTATTGATGAACCTGTATATTTAAATTCCAGCCTGGAGTATACACGTTTTCTGCGTAATATGGACTGGAAAGATGTTGCATGGTATGACCAGAATAGTGAACACCCTGCACTGGCGAAATTGGTCTATGGATCTGCACTACTGCCAATAACACCAATTGATAACATTCAGCACAAGGATATGGTTAACGGCAGCCCTATTCAGGAGTCAGAAGCCAAAGGCTGGATTCTTTGGGCACGCTCTATCTCTGTATTGTTGGGCACGGCCTCATGTGTGTTCCTGGCATCTATAAATCCAGCTGCTGGGCTGTTAATGGCAATTCAAACCAATGCAGTGCGGTATACCAGCCTGATTGGGCTGGAATCACTTCCTCTTTTAAGCAGCCTGCTTTCTGTGTTAGCCTATGAACAATGGATCAAGCAACAAGAAGATAAGCTGATAAACAAAAAATGGGGATGGCTGGCTTTGTCATCGATCATGCTCGGGTTGACTGCAGCTGCAAAATATGTGTACTGCATTGCAGGTATTGCTGTGCTGATCCACCTGACATGGCATGCCTATCAAAAGCGCTGGTCAGCGGGCTCTGCATTGAAAATAATATTGCTTTGGGGGACAGTGGCTTTTGTCACATTCTTTGTTGCAAATCCATATCTATGGCCGAATCCCATCAACCGCCTGATATTTTCTGTAACATACCATTTCAACTTTGCCGCCAGTGAGTTTGTTACTCGCTATCAATACCCGTTCTGGCAGTTTTTGGTTTATTTGATTTCCCGTTCAGGCAATCGGAGCTGGTATTGGATTTCGATAGATATCCCTATTTTTCTCCTGGCGCTGCTGGGATTGTATCGATTGAGAAAACGGCCGCTTTATATAATTTGGCTCGCTTCTGCTCTGTTATTTCTCATGGTCTGGCAAACTAAGTGGGAGCAGTATGTACTGATAATAATGGCGCCATACTGTTTGTCAGCCGGTGAAGGTATTGCTTTTTTAGGAGAACAATTAAAAACTCGCGTCAAGCGCTGGAAATGATGGTAATACTTGGCAGACTCATTGGATTGGATATAAATGAATAATCCTGAACTAAGCTGAATTTTACGGTTATGGTACGCACGTCCCCCTTCCGCGCTTCTCCAAAACTCTCTCACCCCATTCCCCTCTTAAATACAAAGAGCCACCGATGGGAGTCGAACCCATGACCCATCGCTTACGAAGCGATTGCTCTACCAACTGAGCTACGGTGGCGCAGCCGAAATTATACCAGCACAACAATGGATAGAGCAAGATTAATAGATTA
>JAIOTF010000087.1 GCA_021107195.1 Anaerolineaceae bacterium
TAACTATGGCACCTTGTTGGAATAAAAAGTAAAAGAACACTTTGGATAGTTCAAACATGCTTTCCGCGTTTCCTGAAATCGCCTTCGTATGTCTAATAGGGCTTTCTGTGTTTTGTTGATCTGCAGCGTGTGGGTTGAGGTCACCTGATTATAAATCATAACATCGCTTTGGCTTGAATAGAAATTCAGGATCGTTTAATCAGTGGTTAAAATTGTTGGCACTTGACAGTCCTTCCGACTACATGCTCACCGTGGAATTGTTTGTCGCTGTGCAAGAGCGTTGAATTTGCAAGATGAACTAGAACTCAACGGGGACGTTCCTGTAATCGTTTATCGGACCGGGATAATAAAATTGATGAGGGTCTCTTTTTCAATCTTTTTTCCCTATTTTAAGAAGGCCCTGATCCGAGGCAATGCGCTCATTTTTTTGGCGAAGGTATTGTGTATAATAATTTAGTATGAACATTCGCCTGCTTGCCACAAAATTTCATATCCCGCCCTGGCGCGACGCGGGGGTGTCCCGCCCACGTCTGCTGGAGCGACTCACCACCGGCCTGCATGAAAACCGCAAATTGACGCTGGTCTCCGCCCCAGCGGGGTATGGCAAGACGACGCTCGTCTCCGACTGGTTTCATTCGATGGCGGGCAGGCTGCGGGTGGCCTGGCTCTCGCTCAACGAAGCTGACAATGACCCGGAGCAGTTTATGTACTATTGGCTGGCGGCTTTCCAGCAGGCGGATGAATCCATCAGCGGGAAAATCCAGACCCTGTTGGACCTGCCTCATTTCCCTTTGTTCAATGCGATAATGGATGAACTGCTCAACGAATTGGCCGAGCTTCAAACCCCCGTTGCACTGACCCTGGACGATTATCATGTTATTACCAACCCTCAAATCCACGAAGCGTTGGAATATTTCCTTGATCACCTGCCTGCCCAAGTTCATTTGATCATCATTACCCGCCAAGACCCGCCCTTGCCCCTGGCGCGGATGCGCGCCCGTGGACAGATGACCGAAATCCGCGCGCGAGACTTGCGTTTCTCGCCAGATGAGGCGCGCCAATTTTTTGTCGGCTCTATGAAGCTGGATTTGTCAGATGAAGCCGCCAACGCGCTTGAGGAACGCACCGAAGGCTGGGTGGTTGGATTACAGCTGGCTGGCTTGGCGCTTCAAAATCTGACTGATCCTCAGCGCTTCATCCAAACCTTTCGTGGCAGTCACCGTTATGTTTTGGATTATCTGGCGGAGGAAGTCATCCGCCAGCAAGGAGAGGAGATTCGCGCTTTTCTTACCCAAACCAGTATCCTTGACCGTTTCAATGCCGACGCCTGTTGTGCCCTTACGGGGCGGGCGGATGCTCAAGCGGTCATTGCTCATTTGGAACAAGTCAATCTATTCATCGTTCCGCTGGATGATGAACGTATCTGGTATCGTTATCATCACCTGTTCTCAGATTATCTGAGTACCCTGCTCACTAAACATGAACAATCCGAGTTATATAAAAAAGCATCGGCATGGCACGAAGCCAACGATCTGATGATTGAAGCGGTACAATATGCAATTGCCAGCGGTGACACTGATTTTTCTGCGGATGTCATCGAGCGGGCGGTGAAAAAAGATTCCACCTGGTCGGGCGGCAACGTGAATTTACTGTCGGGTTGGTTGGATGCTCTTCCCCCGCAAGCGCTTCAAAGCCGTCCTCTATTGAGTTTGAACGCCTCGCAAATTCTGTACCTTTCGGGGCGTTTTGAACTTGCAGAAAAGCTCATTGCTCAAACCGAGCAATCGTTGGTATTGCTTCCTGAAACGCCCGAAGTTGAACAAATGCTTGCGCTTGCCGCGTTGTATCATGGTTCGATTGCTTCCGTGCGCGGGGATGTTCAGCAAGCTATCGAACAAATCACCTTTGCTCAATCGCACCTTGCTCGGGAAAATCATTTGGCTCACGCACGCGCTTTTTTCAGTCTTGGGCTGGCGTATGAAGTTGCAGATCAGACCAAGCGCGCCGCGCAAAATTATTTACAGGCAAGTGATGAAGCCAAATTTGCTGGCGTGCTTTTTCTCGCGGTCCATGCGCGTTGCGCTGCGGCACAAGTACAGATTAAGCAAGGATGTTTAAATGTGGCGGAACAAACATGTCAGACTGCCGTTCAACTGGCAGAAGGCGCGCACATCGCTCCACTTGGATTGGCATGGTCCATCCTTGGCGGCATAGCCCTGGAACGAAACGACCTGGCCTCTGCCGAACGCCTCTTGCAGGAGGGTATTGCGCTATCCCGTCAGGGCGGTTTGATGGATGATGTCATTTTAGGATTGTCGTTTCTGGCCCGTCTGCACGCTGTGCAAGGCAACCCGGCCAGCGCCCTTGCCGCCAATCAAGAGGCCAATTCCATCATACAGGCGTATGGTGTACCGCGTATGTCTTTACTCGCCTCTGCTTATCTTGCCCGCCTTCAACTTTATTTGGGGCAGAAACAAGCAGCGGCGCAATGGGCAGCAGAATATCGAGCCATTTGCAGCACATCCCTGCACGAGTACGAAGACCTGACCCTGGCGCGCATCCTGCTGGCAACAGGCGAGTTGGATACGCTCCCTTCCATCCTGCACCCGCTTTTGGAAAAGGCAAACGAAGCGGGGCGGATGCAAACCTGTATCGAAGCGATGATTTTGCTGGGATTATTCCACCATGCCAAAAAGGATACACTATCAGCGCTGGACTGGCTTGGAAAGTCCCTGCGCCTTGCCGCACCCGAAGGTTACGCACGCATCTTTTTGGATGAAGGCAAACCACTGTTTAACTTGTTGGCCAAAGTGCGTTCTTCATCACCCGAATTTGTTGACTTTCTCCTGGGTATGAGTCAGATCGAAAGGGGGCTTAGCTCAGCGCTCCATGAGCAGTTGCCCGATCCCCTCAGCAAACAGGAATTGCGTGTTTTGAAATTGATCGTGGCGGGCAATTCCAATCAGGAGATCGCAGCGGAGTTGTTCATCAGTGTGGGTACTGCCAAGTGGCACGTTCATAACGTGTATCAAAAGTTGGGGGTCGGCAGCCGTCCACAGGCGATTGCCCGCGCCAGGGAATTGGGCATTTAACCTTTTGTCGTATTGACTATCAACTATGAGCCGTGAAAACGGCTTTTTTTTATTTAACCTATCTCCCCAACCTATCTTTAGATAGGGGACAAAAACCGTGTCAAGCCATAAACTGAAGTCATAACTAAAAAGGAGAAAAACATGAACCAACCTGACATATTCGTGATTGAAACCGATGGTCTGAGCAAATCTTTTGGGGATGTGCAAGCGCTCAAGAAGGTGAATTTGAGGGTGCCGCGCCATTCGATCTTTGGTTTTCTCGGACCGAATGGCGCCGGAAAGACCACATTCATGAAAGTGCTTTTGGGACTGACCCGGCCAACGAAAGGCGGGGGCAACATCTTTGGACACGATATTGTCAACGAAAGTGTTGCCATCCGCGAACGAATTGGTTATTTACCTCAGCAACCGCGCTTCATTGAGTATATGACAGCCCGAGAAAACTTGCGATTTGCAGCACGCTTCTTCTTCAGTGGCCCGGCAGACAAAATCGAAGATCGCTGTGAGGAAATGTTGAATCTGATTGGATTGGAAGACAAAGCTGACCGACCCGTCAAAGGTTTTTCCGGCGGCGAGAAGCAGCGTTTGGGCATTGCGCTGGCACAGGTCAATTATCCTGACCTGCTTATCCTGGATGAACCGGCCTCGGCACTTGACCCGTTGGGCCGCCAGGCCGTGCTGGAAGTGATGGAACGCCTGCGCAAGCATACAACCATTTTTTACTCGACACATATTCTGGATGACGTACAGCGCGTGAGTGATTCTGTTGCCATCCTGAACAAGGGAGAGTTGGTGACATGCGGACCAATTGAGCAAATCCTGAATGGCAAGGATGGCTTGGTTTACACCATGGCATTGAAGGGTGACCCCGATGGACTGGGCGAGCGGTTGGCGGAACTACCCTGGGTGGCGCACACGACGATGACGCATCGTAACGAAACAAGCGTCTGGCAGGTCAGCGTAAGCGATGAAACAGCAGCCGAAAGAGATCTGCTGCGGTACGTGCTGGCAGACCCCGCTGTAACGGTGGCCGAGTTCAACCGCAAGAAATACGAACTGGAAGAAGTTTTTATGGAAACCGTCAAAGGAGATGTAAATGTCCGCTAATTTTGATTTACAAAAAATGAATGAATGGGAAGGACTACGTGGTTTTTCAAATCTGTTAAGCAAGGAAAATCGAGCCTGGTGGGGCACTCGTCGCTGGTGGGTCAACGCTCTGCTGTGGACGGTGTTGCTTTGCGGCCTGACGGCGATCATGCTGTTTATGCCTAATGAGGAGGTTTACGAGGCCACTGAGGCTGAGATTAACCAGGCTGGCGGGCTGATTGGCTATACCCTGCGGGTGGGGTTGAACGTTTTCTTTCAGTTCGGTGTCCCGATATTGGCGATAGGGACGGTCATCCAGGCACAAGACCTGATCATCGGCGAGAAACAAAGCGGCGTGGCTGAGTGGCTGCTTTCCAAACCAGTGGCACGGCGTGCCTACGTTATGGCAAAGGTGGCCGCCAATGCGCTGTCAGTGATGGTCTTGTTGGTTGGTCTGCCTTCTGCATTGGTATACGGCATTTTATCGTTGCGCATAGGTGCCCCGTTTCCTTTGGTGCCTTTCCTGTCTGCAGTTGGGATCATGACCGCACATACTCTTTTTTACCTCATCTTAACTCTGATGTTGGGAACCATTTTCAATAATCGTGGACCGATCCTGGGTTTTGCGCTGGGGTCAGTACTCGGCGGGGGCTTACTGGGAAACTTTATAAAACCACTATTCTTTGTCACACCCTGGATGTTACCGGAAGTGGCCTGGCTGACTGCCACTGGTCAGGCGCTCTCCGCTGAGATGGGAATTGCCTCGCTGGTCGCTACCGTCCTGTGGTGTGTAATATTCATTTTTGTGGCGTTGACAAAGTTCGAGAAAATGGAGTTTTAGTGAGGTCAAGCTTGAACCTGTGTTCACTCTGTCGCCTTCATTCAGTAGCTTCTCAAGACGCGTTAAGCGCAACCGCCCTCAGACACGTACTCTCTGTGCTCTAGCTGTATAGGCTTCCTCTGGACTGTTGTGGTGGTTTTATTACTGGAATTTACTCGGTTAGCGATATTAGATGAGAGCAGTTACGTACAATTTCAAATTGGTTCTTGGTTGAGGTCGAAAACATTCGGAACTCAACTTTCAAAGGAGTACTCATGGCAAAACAATTTTCAGTAAAAGATGGCAAACCCTGGAAAGCCCGCTTCTTCACGATTTGGGGGGGACAGGCGCTCTCGATTTTGGGCAGTCAGTTGGTTCAATTTGCTCTGATCTGGCATCTGACCGTAAAGACAGGTTCGGCGACGGTGTTGGCAACCGCCTCTATGGTTGGGATGCTGCCCAGCGTGATCCTGGGCCCGTTTGTTGGAACTCTGGTAGACCGCTGGAATCGCCGATGGATTATGCTGATCGCCGACAGTATCATTACCCTGGCTACTGCCGTTCTGGCCGTCTTATTCGCCCTGGATGCCGTTGCGATCTGGCATATTTACGTGGTGATGTTTATTCGCTCCCTGGCAGGCTGCTTCCACGGGAACGCCATGAGTGCTTCAACTTCACTGATGGTCCCGGTCGAAAATCTGACTCGCCTTCAGGGGATCAACCAGATGCTCAATGGTGGCCTGAATGTGGTTTCCGCCCCCTTGGGCGCTCTCCTCCTGGATGTGATGCCCCTCCAGGGCATCCTGGCTATCGATGTGGTCACTGCTTTGCTCGCGATCCTGCCGCTGTTTTTTATCCAGATTCCACAGCCGGAACGCATCGAGCGTGGAAAGATGCAAAGCGAGGCGCAAGCGACTGTCTGGCAGGATTTCAAAGCGGGTTTCCGCTACCTGCTTGGTTGGCCAGGCTTATTGATTATTGGCCTGATGACGGTGGGGATCAATTTCACGATCATACCTGCTTTTTCGCTGCTCCCCCTTATGGTCAAAGATTATTTTGGCGGAGATGCGATCCAGCTTAGCTGGGTAGAGTCCGCTATGGGGATTGGAATTATCGTTGGCGGTGCGCTGCTGGGCGTTTGGGGAGGTTTCAAGCGCAAGATCCTGACTTCCATGATTGGGTTGATGGGAATGGGGGCAGGTACCCTGATCCTTGCGCTGGCGCCTTCTTCGGCAATGACCCTGGCTGTTGGCGGTGCGCTGCTCGTTGGCTTGATGAATCCGCTGACCATGGGGCCGTTCTTTGCCGTGATTCAGTCCACCGTTGAACCTGATATGCAGGCGCGGATATTTTCTCTTTTGAGCAGCGTTGGTGGCGGAATGGCGCCAATCGGGCTGATGATTGCCGGTCCAGTAGCCGACCGGGTTGGGATTCAGGCCTGGTTTTTAGTCGGTGGTTTGCTGTGCATTTTGATGGCTGTGGCTGGTTTGTTTATTCCAGCCGTGATGAACATCGAAGAGAAACGCAGCATTGTGTTCGATAAACTCAGCACAGGTTCTGAGCAAGCAGCGTAATTGAATAACGCTTCCACATTCCGTTCAAGGTGCGGGGCTTGAGAAGTTAGGAAAGGAATAAATATGAACACGCCTGGAAAAATCTTGTGCACTCCGTTTTGTTCACCGGTTTATCAGCTTACACAGCGACGGATCGAATTAATAGCGACTTTGAACAGATTATCTTTAAGCCAGTCGTCACCTGGAACATGGACATTGTGGACGATCTGATTTCGTTCATCCGCAGGAGTATGCCATGAATCCCAA
>JAIOTF010000362.1 GCA_021107195.1 Anaerolineaceae bacterium
GCAATAGGCAAAATCTTGCTGGAAAACATCAAAGTGGCCGGTTGAGGTGTGCTTTGAGCGAAAGGGGGCTTACTTTTGTCATTTTTGAGCGTTGATTAACCTCAAAATTTCATGCGTAGGCCCTATGCGGGAAGCATACCCATGGAATGGTGTGGTGATTCTGGTATATAATCGAATGGGATTTTCTGGTAAGATCATCGTTATTTGCTGATGGAAGGTGCTGCTATGCATACAGTTTTGCTGATTGAAGATATTCAGGATAATGCCCTGCTGGTTCAGAAAATTCTCGCGTCACAGGGATATGAAGTATTGTGGGCAAAAACGGCGGAAAAGGGTCTGGAATTGGCTGGAAAGCATCATCCGGAGATGATCCTGCTTGACCTGGGGCTGCCCGATATTGATGGCCAGACCCTGGTTGGCTACTTGCGCAATGTGCCCGAGCTTGAGAAGGTGCCCATTATTGTGGTCAGCGCCTGGCCGGAAGACACAGCCCGCAACATGGTTACTGCCTATGGCTGCGATGGTTATGTCAGCAAGCCGATCAACGTGCGCTATTTTATCGAAGTCGTCAACGGTTATTTTTCCACTGAGAAGTGAGGCCCTTATGCTGCATACACTGATCCCGGCCAGTGAATTTACAATTGAAGAATTGACCCACGCCTATAACCAAACCCGCGTTGATTATCTGGTGCCGATGCCGATGAATGTCAAAAGGCTGACGGATTACGTTCATCATTATGACGTTGATATGGATTGTTCGGTGGTTGCCGTGGACGGGAAAGAGATGCTGGCCCTGGGCATGCTGGGTGTACGCCTCGGGCGCAGTTGGATCACTCGGCTGGGTGTGCTGCCGGTGCGCCGCAGGGCGGGTGTCGGTGAGGCGATCATGCGCCACATGCTCGCCAAATCAGACGAGATGAGTACGCCCCTGTGCATTCTGGAAGTGATCAAGAATAATGCTCCGGCCCACCAGTTGTTCCTGAAATTAGATTTTCATAAGACGCGTGAACTCTTGATCCTGCGCCGCCCGCCTGGCAGCCCCCAAGTGCCTCCAACCGGTGAGCAGCATTGGATGGAAGAGGATGAAGCACTGCGGTTTTTGAAATCTCACCCAACCCCCCAGGCCTGGACCAACCATACCGAGACGTACCTGCATTCCGGTGATGTGCAAGGTTTGCAGGTTGAAGTGAACGGCAGCCGCGGGTGGATGGTTTTCCGGCGCCAGAAACTCCTGTTTTCCCATTTTGTGATGTACACTGAACAGGGTGACCCGCACACGATTGGCCTGGAATTGCTGCGCTGCCTGCATCAAAAATACCCGCTGATGGATACCTATGTAGAAAATATTGCTGAGAATGATCCGCAATTACAGGCCATGTACGACATCGGATATATTGAAGCCTTCCGGCGGATCGAGATGTACCGCCATTTGTCGTAAACAGCATTATTGAGGTTCACTTAAGTTGGTTAACTTTTTGATCTGTGACTGGAAAGAATCCAAATAAAAAATGCTTCCCCCGCAGGGGCGGATGGCATCCGCCCGGGTTGCACGTCAATTAAAGCCAATGCTTTGTCTGGTGGCACTTGTTGTTTATTAACCGATTTATGTGAACCTCAATAGTCCATTGAAGCCAAAGCAGGCAGAAACACCGGTAAATCGTGGTAACAAATTCATCGTTCTTTCAGGCACGCGGAGCGTGCCTTTTCTTGTACTTGTTTACGGCGAAGGTATAATCAAAGTATGGACATGGAAAAACTCCAAAAGATCATTCAGGAAGACTGCGCTCTCCTGCCAGATCGGCCGCTGGTGGTTGGTGTGTCCGGCGGTGCCGATAGCCTTTGCCTGCTGGATGCGCTTCATCTGTTGGGCTGTTCTTTGGTCGTTGCTCATTTTGATCACGGCCTGCGGCCCGAATCAGCCGCGGATGCATTGCATGTGCGCCAGGAAGCAGAGTCACGCGGCCTGCCTTTTGTGACCAGCCGTCAGGATGTGGCTGCTTTTGCCCGCCGGGAGCATTTGTCGATCGAAGAAGCGGCCCGCATCGCCCGCTATACATTCCTGTATGCGCAGGCACGTGCCTGTAATGCCCAGGCGATTGCGGTGGCACATACCGCCGATGACCAGGTGGAGACGGTCTTGATGCACCTTTTGCGCGGGGCAGGTGTGGCCGGATTGAAAGGCATGACCTATCGTATCGTGCACCTTGAATGGGATTCCGCCATCCCTCTGGTGCGGCCTTTGTTGGCTGTCTGGCGCAGCGAAATCGAAGCTTACTGCCAGTTGCAGGGCCTCCAGCCTTTGCATGATTCCACCAATGCTGATACCACTTTTTTCCGCAATCGTCTGCGGCATGAATTGATTCCCTGCCTCGCCGGATACAATCCGCGTATCAAGGATGTAGTCTGGCGTATGTCGCAGAGCCTGTCCGGTGATCATGAAGTGCTTCAGCTTGCCACGCTGGATGCCTGGCAAAAGATATGCCTGCGGCAGCAGGACGGCTATGTAGAGCTGTCTGCCGGGGCGCTGCTATCTTATCCAAGCGGTTTGCAGCGCAGTTTGATCCGCAAGGCGATTGCCTGCCTGCGTCCCTTGCTGCGGGATATTGACTTTGCCGCCGTAGAGCGTGCCCTGGATTTTGTGGCCGTTCCCACCGATTCCGGTCACATGGATTTGATCGCGAATTTGGTTCTCTGGATTGAAGATGGCCGGGTCTTTTTGGCGGAGGACGATGTGTGTGTGGTGGATGAAGGCTGGCCGCAGATGCCGCCTGAAAAGGAAATCGTCCTGCCGGTTCCGGGTGAAGTACAGTTTGGCGGCTGGCGGCTGGTCACAACCATGCTGGAGGATATTGATTTCGCCGGATTGGCAGAATCCATGCAAGACCCGTGGCAGGCCTGGCTGGATGCCGATCTCTTGACGCTGCCGTTGCTGGTACGCACCCGCCGGCCGGGAGAACGTTTCCGGCCTTTGGGTATGGATGGCCATTCGATGAAGCTCTCGGATTTTTGGGTGAACGAGGGGTTGAACCGTCGGGCGCGCTCTGGCTGGCCGCTGGTATGCAGCGGCGAGGAGCTGGCTTCAGTGCCTGGGTTCCGCCCGGCTCATCCTTTCCGCCTTACAACGCAAACCCGGCGTGCTGTCCATTTGCAGTGGTTCCCGCCGCCTGTTGATGACGTTTAATGGAATAATACACCCTCCTGATTATTTTTCAGGAGGGTGTATTATTCTAAGTTGATTTGGGTTTATTCTTCTGCGCCGTTGATCCTGGCAGCCAGTTTTCGTAATTTCATGCTCACTTCGCGCCACTGCACTTTGGAAATACCCAGCTTCTGGCGGATTTTTTCCTGTTCCATGCCATTGCGCCAATCGTTCAACGCCGATGTCCAGCGGCACATAGCGAAGGAGAGATGCTTTTCAATCCCCGCATTTTCGCCAATCTCTTCCAGCAGATATTCCAGGCGGCGCGGCGACCAGGGAAAAATTGGACCCGAAGGTTGATATTGAGACAGGTATTCCTCGTAAATGTCGAGCCATTCCTGAGGCAGGTCAATCTTGCGTTCCTTGTAGCGGTAATTGGGATTGGCATAGCGCACGAACAGGTAGGGTTGTGGAGCGTCCAGTTCAAGGTGATTGATATTGATTGCCAGACATTCACCTTTCTTAATGCTCGTGTTCAGCAATAAGCTGATCAAGGCATACGGACGTGCATCCGGTTTCGCTTTTTTGCGATAGGCCTGGGCGGCTTCCACGACCTTGGTTTGTTCATCCGGTGAGAGGACAATTGGCAGGGGGCTGATCACAGATCGCTGAATGACCTTTTCGGCCGGGTTATCCAGGATCGTACCGCCTTCACACAGCCAGCGGAAGAAGGATTTAAGCGAAGTGATCCGTCGGGCCAGGGTCTTGGGGCTGCACGGAACACCCCGGCCATCCTGGAGCCATTTCAGGAAATGATTCAGATCCCCGGTGGTGATTGCTCCTAAGTTGCGGTCAGGAGGCAGATAATTAGCCAACAGGTTAAGATCACCCATAAACGCTTTGATTGTATGGGGCGAGCGGTCCTGGTCTTTCAGGTAGATTTCCCAGGCTTGAATCGCCGGAAGGAGCGGGGTTTGGGGTGTAATGTGCACCGCGGGTTGGGGATTATTTGCTGACATAGGCTCTCCACTTCACTTGTCTTTCGTATAGCTTTATAAAGATAGTGTATATGGTTTGTCCAGAAAAGTCAACAGTGATTTTTAGGGTTTTGTGAAATTGATGCCTGTAATTTGAGCAATATAGTAGCTTTGTATGATGAAAACGGTGGAGGTCAGGTTTGAGGTCACATTATGGCGTTAATGCCCGCCAGAAGAGCGCCTGGATCGCTTCCACATTGGGTATCAGCACCTGTGCCCCGGTTTCGGGAATGGTAAAAGGCGTGGCTTCGCCCGCGCCCAGGTTATAGTGGCGCAGACGGTCGGGCTGGGTCAGCTCTGCCGCCAGTGGAACCAGGGGCAGGATGTCTTGAATGCTCATGTCGGTTTCCACGCTGGTGCGGTACAGCTCATAAAGCGTGGGGGCGTTGGTCACGGCATTAATTGAGAGCATTCCCCGAAACAGTCCCATCAAGACTTCTTGTGAGCGCCGGGCACGGTTATAGTCGCTGGTCGTGTAGCGGGCACGCACATACCACAAAGCCGTCTGGGCATCCATGTGGTTCATCCCGGCTGGTATCGTGCAGTACCCGTTCACCCCCTGTGGCAGGTCGCATTTGTCGGTCAGCTCTCTGCCGGCGTCCACATCAATCCCGCCCAGGCTGTCCACGATTTCGAGGAAGCTGTTGAAATTGGTAAGGATATAGTGATCCGGCCGCACCCCAAAATTGACGGCGAAAGTATCAGAAAGGGTCTGGAAGCCAAAAGCGTGCGCCACGTTGATCCGGTTATCATTGTGACCGGGGATCTTGACATACAGGTCTCTCGGAAAGGAGATGATACTGGCCGTGCCATGAGCCGGATTGAGCGAAACCCAGATGATCACATCCGTGCGGTAACCTGCCCCGGGGCGTTCATCAGAGCCAAGAACCACAATATTGACTTGCCCATTGGGGCGCTCCAGCCATGGGGTGGGAATGGGTGTGGCAGAGGGTACGGGGGTGCTGCTGGGTTCGGGAGTAAGCGACGGCGTCAGGGTGATCTCAGTCGTTGTGGTCGGCGCCAGAGGCTGAAACGGCGTCAGGCTGGGGGCAAGCGTTGGGCCGGTCTCCAGCGTAGGCAGTTCAAGTGTTGGGCGGGTCTCATCCACATAGCGAATGGGAAGGCCGCAGGCCAAAAGGACTGCGGCCAAAATGCCCAAAAGGATTCGGCGGTTTTTTATCATGGTTTGTTGTTCAAGCCGAGTTGTGCAGCACTTCGCCTCAGGGTGCGGGTAGAACGCTGATGATGAACTGTTTGTCAACCCATAATCCGCCTTGGTCTGTGCTGCGGATTATGATGTTATAACTGCTTTTCAGCTCGGCATCCAGCACAGTGTTGGTGACCAGAACATTGCCTTGCAGTGAGAAGGAACCGGTTTCACCGCCAAATAGCGAGTAGGAGTGACTGTCGCCGTTATCAACATCCATTGTCATCAACACGCCCACAACAGTCCCTGCCGGCTGACCGGAGGTGACCGATGTGCCGCTGATAGTCATGTTTGTAGGCGCTTCGTTCACATTGGTGATCGAGATCCAGAAGGTCTTGTCAAGGCTCAACCCGCCGCGGTCGGTGGTTCTGACCCGGATCGTGTACAGACTCTTGGCTTCGTAGTTCAGCGGTGCACTGGCAACCAGATTGTTGCCAGAGATGGTGAACGACCCGCCATCGGCATTGAGCAGCGTCAGGGTATGGTAGTCGCCGGGATCGGCATCGGCTGTGGAGAAACTACCGATGATGGTACCAGGAACCTGGTTTTCGGCAATGCCGTCATTCGAGAGGGTCAGATCGAGTGGTGCCGTGTTGGAGTCAACCGTGGTGGTTGGATAGGGAGTTACGGTTGGCAACGGTGGCTGGGTGACGGTTGGGTAAGGTGTCCAGGCAGGAGGATTCGTCGGGACAAGCGTTGGCCGGTAGGGCACAAACAATTGTTGTCCAACCGTGATGGCGTAGGAATTGCCCAGGCAATTGTATTTTTGCAGGTCTTTCACGCTGATCTGATAACGATAGCTCAACGAGGTCAATGTGTCGCCGGCCTTCACTGTGTATGTTGTCCAGCCGTAGGGGGGCGCACTGCATTGAATGGCAGTTGCTGTTGGCTGGGGGGTGAGTGTGGCAGTTGGCAGGGCGGGCGGCAGGTAGATGATGGTGTTGGGCAACAAAGTGTCACTCACCAGGCAGTTGGCATCCTTGAGCGCTGTCTTGGTGGTCTGGTAGGATTTTGCCAGTGCATCCAGGGTGTCACCGGCCTGGATCGTGTAACTGCTCCAGCCTTCCGGCGGCTGGCATGTTTCGGCGGCAGGTGTAGTAGGCGAGACGATCTTTATGGCAGTGCGGGTTGCACCTGGGGTGGCTGTTTTTGCGTCAACTACCAATGTCTTTTCGGAGAGCAGCGCAGCGGGCGTGGCTGTTTTTACCGCTTTGGTGGGAAAAGGCGCACTGGTTTCCGGGAAGACACCTACCATATTTTCTGCAACAGACAGGGAC
>JAIOTF010000044.1 GCA_021107195.1 Anaerolineaceae bacterium
CGTGCTTTGTTGCTAGCCGGATAACACTATACAATAATCGAGATACAATGTCAATAAGAAGACAAGATTCTATTAAAGTTTTAATATTTAGGTGAACAGATTATGGAGAATTTCTGAGTTCCAGGAGAAAACTGAAGAGATCGGCAGGATAGTCTGCTGAAAAAGTGGTGAATTTGTCCTTGTTGGCATCAAAGAAAGTAATCTGGGCTGCGTGTAGTGCAAGTCGTTCCAAAGAGGGGGATGAAAGCAAAAGAAGGGTATTTGGTCGGATTTTTGAGAAAAATATTGTTGGAGGTGAAATGAACTTCACGTTTGCGACAGCGGTTCAGGTTGTATTTGGCGTTGGGAGCTTTGGACAATTGGGACAGCTCGCTTCATCCTTCGGGGATCGGGTGTTGCTGGTCCAATAGGCGGGATGTTTGAAGCTCCACATGGGGCTGTTTGTGCGAAGCTGCTCCCAAGCGTGGTAAAGGCCAATATTAAGGCGCTTATGATGCGGGATGCTGAAAGCCCGATCCTGGAAAGGTATCGTCAGGTATCAAGAATTTTAACGAGAGATCAGAGCGCCAGTATTGAGTCAGGGGCAATTTAACTGGAATCTTTGACAAATGAACTGCGAATCCCAGGGCTTTCAACGTATGGGATAGGGGAAATAGATTTGCTTTCAATAATTGAGAAGGCGCGTTACTCCAGCAGTATGAAGAGCAATCCTGTTGCGCTGTCAGATGAAGAAATGATAAATATTCTGGTTGAAGCACTTTAGCATTTGAATCACCAATGCCTCGCCGGACGGCGGGCATTGGTGAAAATAGTACTGATCAATTCAATCCAAGGTGAAAAAACTAACCCCAAGAATGCCGGGACCGGTATGAGTCAAGAACGCAGGCGGAAGGTCAAAAATTCTGACTGTGTGAATGCCTAACTGTTCTGAAAATGTGGCTGCTAGTTCCTGCGCTTTTTCCAGCGAATCACCATGCATGACGCAGAGATACGAATCGTTTGAATGTGGGCATTCAGCTTTGACAATTTCAATCAACCTCGCCAAGGCTTTTTTCTGTGTGCGCTGACTTTCCACAGGTTCTGCTTGTCCATTTTCCAGTTTCAGGATCGGCTTGATTTGAAGCATGCTGCCGAATAATGCTTTGGCACCGCCAATGCGGCCGCCTCGGTGAAGAAATTCAAGCGTATCGACAACGAAGTAATTTTTTTCTCTGCCAGCCATTTCCATGATGCCGCTTTCGATCTCGTCTGCGTTTTTTCCTTCTTTCGCCCAATCGTGCGCTTGCAGCACAAGTGATGCCAGACCGCCACCTATGGATTTGCTGTCGATAATTCGGATGTCATCCTCCGGAAAGTCCTGAGCGGCAACTGTGGCGCTACGAATTGTTCCACTGACCAATGCACTTGGGCAGATAACGAGCACAGTTTCATTATTTTCATGCGCCTGCTGATAGATTGGAGAATACAAGGCAGGAGGAGGAGCCGCAGTGGTTGGTAATTCCGTTGATGCTGCCAACATTTTTAGAAAGGTGGCGTTATTGATTTCAGTGTCATCGCGGTATGATTTCTCGCCAAAATTAATGATTTGAGGGATATAAGCAATATTTAATTTTCGGGCTTCTTCTGCCAAAATGCCGCTGGTTGTGTCGGCAACGATCTTTACCATAGGTGACTCCTTCTAACTTGAAGAAAACGCACTTTGTAATGCAAAATTGCGATGGATCGCAATTTGTAATGTGAACAATATATTCCAATCATGCAAGGGAGCAAACGAACAATTCAAGTTTATATATTCAGAGAGCGTGATGAAGGAATTGTTGATATAGAATCAGCTGCTTGCACACCGTTGATGATTGCTTGTGTGACGACTTGCGCTGCATAAGCGCCAACGATATTGACATCGGCTTTTTTCTTGTTGGTTGCAAGGGCGAAAATTGTGTCGCCATCCAGCATACTGTGAGCAGGACGCACTACAGCGGCGAGGCCATTGTGTGCCATTTGGGCTACTTTGTTAATCTCTTCTTTGTTGAGTTTGGCATTGGTTGCAACAGTGCCAATAATGGTGTTTTGACGGGCGGCAAATTCGAGAATTGCCCGGCCTGTCATTTTTTTCATGGTTTGCATTGTGTCTGCAAAAAATGGGCCACTGCCAAGTTTCACTGGGCCTTTTTGCAGAGTTCTGGCACCAGCCAGGATTGCGCCATCATCCGGGGAGATGATATCGCCAAAGGCATTCACGGCAATAATGGCACCAACGATGACACCGTTGCCGATTTCCATTGAGGCGGTACCGATCCCGGATTTCATTGCCTGGGTTGGGCCGAGAATTTTTCCAACAGTTGCACCAGTGCCCGCACCGAAATTGCCTTGTTTTGGCGGGGAGAGTGATGCATGGATACAGGCTTGATAGCCCATTGCTTTATCAGGGCGAATGTTGGGGTCTCCGATCGCCAGATCAAAGAGGATCGCAGCCGGCACAATGGGCACTTTTGCAACACCAGTATCAATCCCGCGTCCTTGTTCTTCGAGGTATTGCATGACGCCAGCGGCTGCATCCAGGCCAAAAGCTGAACCCCCACCAAGCAGAACAGCGTCAACATGATTTACAAGATGCATCGGGCGTAAGAGGTCTGTTTCGCGGGTGCCAGGGGCACCACCGCGTTGGTCTACACCACCAGTGGTACCTTCCGGGCATAAGATCACCGTGCAGCCGGTCACTCCTTCTACATTTTGTGCATGACCAACAGCTATTCCCGGAATATCAGTAATTGCATTCAGCAGTTTCACTTCGTTATCCTTGATGTAGTAAGCGTCTGGTTATTGTTTTTTCCCGCAGTTTGGGCAGACAATATCATCTTTAGCGATGACAAAACCGCAATGAAGGCATGTGGTGGGTTGGATGCTGCCAAGCGGTGCGCCACACATGACGCAACTGGGCTCTCCAACCGGGTTTGCTGTGCCGCAATACGCACACTCCAGGCGCCGCAATTTTTCAGATAGTTCAAGACTGGCACCAAAATCACGGATGGTTGTTTCAATCAATTGCCAGATGTCATCAGATAATTGGAGTGATTCTATATCCTGGGCAATATCGTCCAGACGCCCCAATAAGCTTAGTGGATTTTTGAGGGCAGCTAATGCAGAAACACCCAAGCTGGCCGCAACACCAAAAATGGCTTGTTTGCCAACGGTGACCATGATCCCGTCTTCAACAGATTGTATAGACACGTTAAGTGAGGTTTGCCCGCCCGAAGTTGGCCTTGCCACTGTTGCAATCTGAACTACAATTTCATCCTTGCTTCCGTATTGGCGAACCTGATAATTTCCGCGGCTGAAATGGGCAATCAGGCTGCGTGAAAGGTCCGATGGATGAATTTCACCGTGGTAGATTTGTTGGTTCATACAATCGATTATAATCAATAATTGAAAAATTCGTTAAACAAATGGAGTAAATTCTTATGCGACGGCCCAGCGCAACGATATTGGTTTTCGTAGTATTGATTTCCTTGTTTTCAATTCTCAATCTGTCTTTTCCTGTTAGTGCCCAAATCCCAACGGTAGATATTCCTACGGTAACAGGGACGGCGTCAGGTCCCTATATTGTTGTGAGACAAGATGCAGAACAAACGCAGATCAATGTGCGTTCAGGTCCAGGGACGTTTTACGATAAGGTTGGGGTGTTGTTGACGGGGCAGCAGGTGCCGGCAAAAGGAAAATCTGTTGGTGGAGAATGGGTCTATATTGAATACCCGGGTGTGATCGGCAGCGCCGCCTGGGTTTATTCGCCCTTGGTGGAAGTGTTCGGTGGGGCGCTGCCCATTGTTGAGCCTCCCCCTACGCCAACGCCTTTGATCACCGCAACCATTGACCCGACTTTAGCGGCGCAATTTATTGTAACGAATGCCCCCACCAGATTACCGACCTTTACTGAACCACCTCCGTTGGTAATTCCTACATTCAGCGCAGTAGAAAATACCCAAGGTGTGGGCGGGATTCCAGTGGGCATGATCATTTTAGTGGTTGGTGGTTTGGGAATATTAATCGGGCTATTTACTTTAGCGCAAGGTCGCTGAGCAAGATGTCATTCTTCATTGCCTTTTTTTACTATCCAGTCAAGAAGATTAAGGATAGGGAAGATAAAGAGATTTGGCAATAGCCCAGCTACGATGCATATTATGCCTGTTTTTGCTGCCCCTGGCCCATAATTAAATAAATTAAATCCTCCGCCAAAAAATGGGAGCAGAAAATTTCCCCAAATGACCGCCCGCGTTTCGTTTTGTTTTGC
>JAIOTF010000041.1 GCA_021107195.1 Anaerolineaceae bacterium
ATTGATGTCTACCGCCAGAATTAATAACAAGCTTATCCCTGCCATTCGCAAGTCCTCGCGGGGCGAGCTTGTCGCTGTGGCCAGCCGAAAGAAAATCAAAGCAAAGATGTACGCCAGGAAAAATAATATTCCGATTGCCTTTGGCAGTTATGAAGAAATGCTTTCCGCGAGAGAAGTTGATGCAGTTTATATCAGTCTTCCTAATTGTCTTCATGCAGAATGGACGATCAAAGCATTGCGGGCAGGCAAGCATGTGTTGTGCGAAAAGCCTTTGGCGTTATCCGCGGATGAGGTTGATGCGATTAAAGATGCGTGTGAAGAAACCGGGAATTATGCAGCCGAAGCGCTGATGTACAGGCATCATCCGCAATCATTGATGATTGAAGAGTGGATCACCGCAGGACGGATAGGAGAAATTCAAACTGTTCGCGGCGTGTTTAATTTTGTCCTTGATAATCCGAAAGATTATCGTACTCGTGCAGAGATGGGCGGTGGTGCGCTGTGGGATATTGGGGTTTACCCTGTCAGTTATGCGCAGTGGTTAATGAAAGAGCCTGCTGAAAGAGTTTTTGGTGTGCAGCATGTGGGGCCGACGGGAGTTGACGTGATTTTTCAAGGTGAACTCCTCTTCTCCGGGGGGAGATTTGCGCAGATTTCCTGTTCTTTTCAGTCGCCTGCGCATACATCTGTGGAGGTTATCGGAACGAAGGGGCGTTTATTGATCTCTCGCCCATTTGTCAATATGGGGCATGGTGAGAAAATCCAGTTGTTCAATGCGTATGGGGAGCTGACTGAAACGGAAACCGAAATATCTGATTTATACTCGTTTGAAGTTAAGGATTTGCATGACGCTGTACTTGATGGCAAGCAGCCGCGTGTGTCACTCAAGGATAGCTGGGATAATATTCACACAATTTGCGGGCTGTACCGTTCAGCGAAAACCAGCAATGTCGTCAATTTATCTTGATAAGTGAGCACAAATGCTATTTTCTAATATGCCTCCTGAAATTGAAGCCGGATTAAAAATGGTGCATGAAGCATGTTTGCTTTCTGCAAAAATTCAACAGGAATTAACTCGTTCAGCAATGATCAAGGAAGACAGATCTCCTGTGACAATAGCAGATTTTGCTGTGCAGGCGCTGATTGCGCGCCGTTTGGAACAAAGCTATCCCGAATACCTGCTGGTGGGGGAGGAGGACGCCGGTTTTCTTCAACAGCAGGACGAGGAAATGCGGCTGGGGGTTACGAAATATGTGCAGGAATTCGTAGATGGAGCGGATCAACAAGCTGTTGGTGAATGGATCCGCCGGGGCAGCGCAGTGCCCGGGAAAAGATTTTGGGTTGTGGATCCTGTTGACGGCACAAAAGGTTTCTTGCGCGGCGGCCAATTTGCCGTGGCGCTGTCACTGCTTATTGATTATCAGGTTGAGGTTGGAATATTGGGCTGTCCGAACCTGAAAATTCGGCATTTCAGGAAACCGGGCGTGATTGTCTATGCGGCGGCTGGGTATGGCACCTGGGCTCTTCCTGTGGATTTATCTCAAGATGCTGTGCCAATCAAGGTGTCAGGTTGTACTAATTTTGAAGAGGCAAGACTACTGCTCTCTTTCGAATCAGCACACACGAATGAGGGGACTATCTCAAAGTTCCTTGTAGAGTCCGGAATAAAGACCGATCCTGTCCGTATAGACAGCCAGGCTAAACAATCGCTTCTGGCGGCGGGGGATGGCGAAATTCTTCTGCGTATCCCGCCAGAAAACGACCCGGGATACAAGGAGAAGATTTGGGATCAGGCGGCTGGCGCAATTGTGATCCAGGAGGCCGGCGGCCGGGTCACTGACCTGGAAGGCAAAGCGCTTGATTTCAGCGCTGGTAAAAAACTGGAAAATAACACCGGCGTGCTTTCTACCAACGGCTTGTTACATGACAGGACCTTGGTATTGGTCAAGCGCCTCATTTCAGATAGATGACCTCCGGAAAATTAATAGCAGGAAGGGGCTTTGCAGAAAGCGTCTTGATCATTCCGGCAGATTAAAAATTACAATTACCGGGTCGTGATCAGACTTGCGGACCGGGGACTCATCTCCCGCCAGCGGCAGCGAATAGTCGGCGTTAATGTGCAGGATACGGACTGCGTCAATTGCTTCGTATAACCATTGTGTCACAAGAACATGATCCAATACTTGCGAAATACCTTCGTAAATATAAGTATATCTTTCGTTTTCCGGCAGGAGATCAAAAACATGCTGCAAGCCCACTGAACGAAGAATAGCAATAGGAGGCGAATCAAAATAGGAATTCAAATCTCCCAATACGATGATATTGCTTTCAGGATCATCTTTTGATATCTCGTCAATAATGGTTTTATTCCATGCTGCCTGCGAATTTCGGCGGGGTTCAGTGGCTTTTTCGCCGCCCGACATGCTGGTGAAATGGTTGTTGATGATGTGCAGCGAGACGGGAGGATCGGCGGCAATTATTTCGATGAAGATATCCAACGGCGGCCGGCTGGTAATGCCTTCGGGAGCATCAAACTGCTGCGTGTCAAGAATTTGTGCAAGATCCGAACGTACCAGATAGCCAACATCGATACCTCGGCTGTCGCTCCCTTCGATAAGAATGGGCTCGTATTCGTAGGGGAGGAGGAAATCAGTTTCGGCAATATCAGATAAGACCTTGATATTCTCTACTTCCTGCATGGCAACCACAACTGGTGCGCCTGCCGCAATGATCGTATTGGCAGTTCTGGCAATGTCAAGCTTGTATTGACGCAGTGTGGGCAGCGGCGGACTGGATGGGTGTGGTTCGAGATAGTCGAAGAGGTTTTCAACGTTCCAGGTCATAACACTGAATTGATTGGATTGACTCTCGGGAATTGTGGGGAGGGTCACTGGCTGATGGGAAATGCGGGGAAGAGAGGTGAGTTCGATTTTGTAATTGCCGTAGGAAAATGCCAGAGGACCTTTCGCGTTTGAAAGGATGTCGCCAGTGTTGACGACGAATGGCAAAGTGCTTTGTTCTGTGTGAGTCTGGTTGCTGCCATCATCCAGCATGATCTTGTTTCCATTCTCGTGGCCTTGAAAAAGTCTGCTGATATTTTGGTTCGCAAGGACAATGGACAACTCGCCGTATTTGTTGATGGGGGAAACCGCAACGGCTGAACCTGGCACCTCAACCAGCATACCTTCCATGGTTTCATAATACACTTTGGCTTCGTCTTCGTCTTGAGGTGGGGCGAGAGATACAGGTTTGGGCAATTGATTGTTAGTGCTTAAGACGTGAACATCATTAATTGATGTTGGCACCAACCGGGTTTGTTGATAAGCTTCCCGAACCAGGCCTTTTACTTCAACAAGATCGCCTGCAGAAATATCCAGATCGAGGTCTTCTGATAGCACAAAAATGCCCTCAGACGTGCGTGAATCATTGTCCGATTTGGTTCCTTGCATCCAGAAGCCGCCTAAATCAGGGAATATGGCGCTGACGACGCCTTCGGTTTGTACGATCTTCAACAAGTAGGGAGATCGAAAATCAGGACCTTGAATTGCCCAAATTGGCATACTTGGGCTTGTAAAGATGTAATGCGGAATTCCAGTAACTGGCTCTGGCCAGTTCTTTGCGGTTAGCGCGTAGTCTTTTATCTCAAAGTATGGGAGATTGCTGGTGATCTTTGCAGAGATTGAGATTGACTTGCTTGTGCCAGGTGGCAACGCCGGAATTTGCCAGACCAGTTCATTTTCAAGAATTTGACCGTTGTCAGACAGATGCACGATTTCATAGTCCTGATTGGATACCGGCAAATTGAAGCGCAGGCCTTCGATATCTACAGGCGTGTTGTTCGTTAAGGTAAATGCGATTTCAACTGATTCGTTTTGGCCGACATTCGAAGGCGCCTCAATTTCAACCATTACCGTTTCGGGGGGGATTTCCTGGAGGTCGGATTGCAAACGAGGATTTATTTGTATCTGACCGTCTCTGATTTCAAGGAGGCCGGTGACATTATACAAATGGTCGGTTTCTATTGTTTCGATGGTGGCATTGGTCTCTTTATCGATGTAGGCAATGATCAATTGGCCATCTTCATCGAGCAGATCCATCTCGAAACTGTAGGAGAATTCCTCCAGGCGGGCGGCGTTGCCCTGAATGGTCACAAGTGAGCCAGCCAGGGTGTCTGAATGCAGAGCTTCAGAAATCGAGACCATGAGCGGGGCAGGTGTTTCTGAGATTTTTGTGATGACCTCAACCTTGTCTGGTGAGGAAGGGATCAATTCCAGTGCGCCCCGGTACAGCTCAATTTGCCCCTGGACGCGTACCTGCGCTCCAATTGGAACGTTGACCTTCCCTTTACCGCCTGGGATATAAACCTGTAGGCCCCCGCTTTCATCCTGAAGATAGAACTTCGTGCCGGATGAACCTGCGTAGAATCCATCTGTATACATGGTGGCTGTTCCTTCTACAACCACTTCAACATCTAGTAGCTGTTTTGCGGTCGCTATGGGCACTGAACCATCTGCCACTCTTGTTATCACCGGTCCGCCAACGGCGGCGATCGGCATGTTTGCGGCTAAAGCTGTGCAGGAATGGGTGAATAGCTCTGTGTAAGACCAGGGGGCAGTGACAGCAAGCTCAAGATTTATGGATTCTTTTCCTTCAAGCTGCGAGATTTTCCAGACAGCAAAAGGTTTTTCGATATAAACATCATTATTTTGCACTGCGTCAATAGTCAGATTTTGAGGAACTGGCAGCTTAACTTCGACTGATTCGGCGTTTATTTCTGTAGGATTAACAACTTGAATTTCATATACAAAATGTTCACCAGGATTGACATTATTCGGAGCATTCAAACGGATTTGTAATTGTTCGGCAATCACAGG
>JAIOTF010000428.1 GCA_021107195.1 Anaerolineaceae bacterium
CTTTTGCACACTCACGAGTTGCTTGACCAAGACATGGATGTGTCCCAGGTATTCACCCTATTATTTACCAAACAGGAGTACACAATGACTTCTGGATAATTTGTGAACCGCAAGCACTTATTTTTTTAAAATCACAACTGTCGAGTATAGTTCCTGTTATTATCATTGACGCATGTTATAGTGGAATAGCAGGTAAAAGTTTAAACATCCCAATTATAGAAGCAATTTCTTCAATGCAAGAACAACTTCATAATTATTCTGCCAGTTCATTTGCTATACTTTGTTCTTGTGCGGAAAACCAAGTAAGTCATGAATCATTTGAGGGAGGACTTTTCAGTAATTTACTTTTTAATATTGCGTCTGAGGGAATAGAAGCAAAAGACAAACCAAATTTATCTCTATTTGAGTTATCCCCATTACTTTCCGAAAGAATGCTAGGTGCCTCAGCTGATATGACACCTAGAATGTACTTAGGGCCGACTCTTCCTCAATTTCCTTTATGCAAAAACATACAATACGCTCCACAAACCTATACATTAAGCTCACATTTAGTAAATGTTGTAAAAGCCCTTTGGAATGATGGAAACCGAAAAATACTTACTCCAAAAGAAATTGATAGACTTTGTGGAAAAGGTGCATATGGGAATCACAATAAGCTTAGTCTCCTTCCCTGGGATTTAGTAGAGAACGTTCCAAATAGCACTAAACAAAGAAAATTGACACAACGCGGGATATCTTTCATGAAAGGGAAAATCAGCGTACCAAGAAGCATTACGCAAGACCCCAAAACTGGAGAATGGTACCCGACTGAAGGAACTGAATTCATCTTCAGTTCAAATATTGATTAATTCACTAATAAACGACTTCTTCAAAAGAATTACTTTTTGCCAAAACAAATTATTCTATACCTGTTTTGCCATGCCCACATTTGATAGTACAATATGCAGGTTATTGTTTCGCAAGTCAACTTCTTTTCCCTGGAGGTTTCATGTTATCGAGAAAATTTTGGTTCGCCGCAGCGCTGCTCCTGACCGCTTCATTGATGCTTTCGGCGTGCAGCGCATTTGCCCCTGCCGAACCCACCCCCGATCCCCTTGTACTGCAAGACAATGCCCGGCAGACCGTGGTAGCCGAGATCACTGCCGATGCGCAGCAAAATCCAACGGCCGTCTTCACTCCGCCGCCGACCTACACCCCCTACCCAACGTACACGGCAGTGGTTATCCCAACTGAAACCCCCACACCTGGACCTACTGCCACACCCAAACCGTCTGGTAACCAGGCCAAATTCTTGTATGCAAACACCTTCCCGGAAAACCTTCGCGTGTTCCATCCTAACGAAAATTTCAACATTGGGTTTGGTTTTGAAAATATCGGCGAAGTCACTTGGGATCCCAGCTATGCCCTCGTCTATGTCGGCGGCGACCGCTTCACCAGCACCACTGCCATCCCCCTGGGCCGCAATGTTGCGCCCGGCGAAAAAGCAGACTTCAGTCTGGGTGCCTTTGGCTCCGAAGATCTGCGCGTCCACACCACTTACTGGGCGCTGGTCACCGGCGCTGGCATTCCCGTTGAAGGCGGTTCTGCCTGGTTCAGCTACACTTCCGAATAACGCAACCCTGAAATCGTGCTTTTTTCCATCAGCCGAAAACCGCTTCGGCTGGTGTTTTTTTACCTGGTTCCTGCCTGCTGGTTGCATACTATAGCAATCATCCATGCTCTGCCCCTCAAGGAAACCCGCAATGGATACCTTTTCCGCTATCAGGCTGTTTGTGATCATCGTGACCGTGATTCTGCTTTCGATCCAGTGGCCAAACCTGAGCGGTGACCACGCAAAAAACTGCGCCCTGGCACCAGAGTCGTCTCGCATAATTATTCCTATCCGGGCTGGAAATTGATCGGTGAAGACACGGTCCGGCACATCTACCTGTACCGCGTATAAATCCCCCTATTCTGCATTTGTTTGGCTGGACAATTACATCATCCCCTCAAAAAACGCTTGACATTTAGCAACTATCAATCTAAAATGTTATCATTGATTACATTGTTATCAATGATTGCCATTTTAACGAAAGAGACCAGACCAATATGACAAAAACCCTGCGAGAAGAACGCCGCGAAGAAACCCTGCAAATGATCAAAAACCTGGCCTGGCAGAAGATGGCCGAAAACGGCCCGGCTAACCTTTCGCTGCGCGCCATCGCCCGTCAGATGCGGGTCAGCTCGGCGGCCATCTACCGCTACTTTGAAAACCGGGACGCTCTGCTGACCGAGCTGTGCAAAGACGCCTATTATAGCCAGGTGGCAGCCTTACAAACCCTGGAACCGGCCGCTGCCGATGAAAATTACAGCGAACACATCCTGAAACTCAGCCGTCTCTACCGCCAATGGGCGCTACAAAACCCGGAGAAGTTCGCCTTGGTTTATGGCGCGCCGGTGCCGGGCTTCCGCCAATCCTGGGAAGTGTTGGCCCCCTTTGCCAGTCAGATCATGGACATCTTTCTGGAAGCGTTTCAGGCGGCATGGCAGCACGATCAAAATGAGGAACATCCCGATCTGCCCCCCATCCCGGACAGGCTGAAGCAGCAACTGGCTCATGTGATCGCACAGCGCAAGTATAACGTGCCCCCAGCGGTGCTCTACCTGACTCTCGAAGGCTGGACCCGGCTGCACGGCATCATTTCGCTGGAATTGATCGACCAGTTGGCCTTGCTCGGTGACGCCGAGGCGTTTTTTGAATATCAGATGCAAAACCTGATCCGCCAGTCCGGGTTTGTTCAGTCATAGCGGTAAGCGATCAAGATCAACCCTTAGAAAACATCGGCGCTTGTTCGGTACAAGCCCAGGAGAAAAAATGTTCACAAAAATCGTTATCCCTGCATATGGCGGCCCGCAAGTTTTAAAGATCGTGCAAGAAACTGAACTGCCCCGCCCCGCCTCCGGCGAAGTGCGCCTCAAAATGCTGGCCACCAGTGCATGTTTCACCGACCTGTTGGTCATCGCCGGTCAATATCCGGACGTTAAACAAAAACCTCCCCTCTCGCCGGGGTACGATATCGTCGGGCGGGTGGACGCCGTGGCAGACGATGTGCATACCTTGCAGGTTGGGCAGCTCGTGGCAGCCATGCCACAATTCTCCGCCTATCAGGATTACCTGTGCCTGTCAGAAAAGGAACTGGTGCCGGTGCCGGATGATCTGGATCCGGCCGAAGCCGTCAGCATGGTGCTCTCTTACCTGACCGCCTACCAGATGCTGCACCGCGTGGCGAAAGTGGAAGCCGGCCAAAAAATATTGGTCCACGGCGCGGGCGGCGCGGTGGGTACAGCCCTGTTACAGCTCGGCCGCCTGGCCGGTCTGGAAATGTACGGCACAGCCTCAGCTGAAAAGCATGTCCTGGTGAAAGCGTCTGGTGCGGTGCCGATTGACTATCGCAACGAAGATTTCGTTGCACACCTGGCCGAGATCGCCCCGCAGGGCATGCATGCCGTCTTTGACGGCATCGGCGGCGATTATTATTCCCGCTCCTTCAAAACTCTACGCCGGGGTGGCGAGCTGGTCGCCTATGGATTCTATAACACCGCCATGGGGCGTGGTGGCAGTATCCCGTTGGAATTCATGCGGATTATTGCCATGAATGTGCTTCCGAACGGCAAAGCTGCCCGGTTTTACAGCATCAATGGCCTGAAAGAAAAACATCCTGACTGGTTCCGCCAGGACCTGATGCTATTGTTCACCCTGCTGCAGGCAGGCAAGATCCAGCCCGAGATTGCCCGGCGCATGCCGCTCCGTCAGGCGGTCGAAGCCCTGACCCTGGTGAAACAGGCGGCCGTCAAAGGCAAGATCGTCCTGCTGGGCGCCCAGGACTGAAAAAACTACCTCTCAAACACCATCCAGAAGCAGACCGCTCCCGTGCTTCTGGATGGTTTCGGTTAAAATGATGCTATGAAAAGCTCACGTTATCAACAGATCTACGCCATCGTACGCCAGATTCCGCCCGGCAAAGTGGCCAGCTATGGGCAGATTGCCAAACTGGTGGACAAATGCACAGCGCGCATGGTGGGCTATGCCATGCACGCCATTGGGCCGGAAGATGGCGACGTGCCCTGGCAGCGGGTGATCAACAGCCAGGGCAGGATCAGTTCCCACGGCGATGGGATCGGCACCTGCTTGCAGCGCCAGATGCTGGAAGAAGAAGGGGTGATCTTTGACCACACCGGCCGCACAGACCTGAAACGCTTCGGCTGGCTGGGTACAAATTTAATTGGCAGCCAGCAGACCCACAGCAGCAAGAGGCATCACAATGATCCGTGAAATTCAAGCCAAAACGATGCTCTCGCACCGCAAGGAACCCGACCCCTGGTTTGGGGTCAAATACAACATGAATATCTACCGCGGCTGCCAGCACCAATGCATCTACTGCGATTCACGCAGCGAGTGCTACCAGATCGAAGATTTTAACGACGTGCTGGTCAAGGTGAATGCCATTCCACTGCTGCGCAAGGAACTGGCCAGCAAACGCGTCAAAGGCACGATTGGCTTCGGTTCGATGAGCGACCCCTACACCCCCGTGGAGCGAAAATATCAACTGACCCGCCAGGCGCTGGAAGTGATCGCCCAAATGCGCTACCCGGTGCACATGCTCACCAAAAGCGACCTCGTGCTGCGTGATCTGGACCTCTTAAAACAGATCAATGAGGTCTTCGCCATCATCAGTTTCACTCTGACCACAGCCGATGATGACCTGGCAGCCATCCTTGAACCGCATGCCCCCCTGCCCTCAGCCCGCCTGCGGGCACTGCACACCCTGGCCGAGAACGACATCCCTTGCGGGATCATGCTGATGCCCATTCTCCCTTTTCTGGAAGACTCCCCTGATAACATCACCGCCATCGTTGAGGCTGCTCACCAGCACGGCGCCAACTACATCCTCCCTTCCTTCGGGTTGACCCTGCGAGACCGCCAGCGGGAATATTATTACCAGCGTCTGGATGAACACTACCCCGGCCTGAGTGAAAAATACCAGCGCACCTACGGCGAACGCTATCAATGCGTCCCGGCCAATATCGCTGCCTTGCAGCAGCACTTCACCAAACTGTGCAAACACTACGGCATCGCCACCCGCGTGCCGCGCTACACCCCGCCCGCCGCCCCCGCCCAGCTTTCGCTGTTCTGAAAACGACTCCATCTGTCATACTGCAATAAAGGGCACCTGCTCACTCCGTCCTCCAACGGGGCAGATTCAAGCCCAGTGAGCGGGTTTTCGCTGTTCGAAAGCGAATACCAGGAGAATTCTTGCGCATTACCCCCTATTCCTTGATTTATGTGAACCTCAATAATCCACGCCGCTGCAACCCCCGCGAACCTCAATTCGCGGGGAATTTTTCTTTAATCCCTCATCCAATCTTGCCTCTCCACTCCTTTTTCGTCGATTTTACCTGGCCACCTGACCGGTTTTCTCAAGAAACCTATGTTATACACAATACTTTATCTTGACATTACTGTGTATTACACAGTATAATGCAGTCAATAATATGATACACAACACAGATTGTGTTGCTTAGCCGAAAGGATAACAAGACGATGGCAAAAAAAGATACTGAAAGCAGCCTCCCGGAGAACATGACCCTGGAACTGCGCCGCGGCGTCATCATCCTGGCCGTTCTCAGTCAACTCAACGAAGACCAGTATGGTTACTCACTGATGAATGTGTTGACCGGGAAAGGGATGGAGATCGATCAGGGCACGTTATATCCCCTGCTGCGCCGTCTGGAGTCAAGAGGACTGCTGGAGAGCGACTGGCGCGTGGAAGAATCCCGGCCACGCCGCTACTACCGGATCAGTCCAAAAGGGGCAGAAATCCTGCCCCTGCTGAAGGAAGAATGGAATCGTTTAACAGAAGTGATGAAAGGGTTATTGCAATGAAAGACAAAAAGAATGGTCGTTATTTGATTGACAGTTATATTGAGGAAGTAGGGCGGCTCCTCCCCCTGCGGCAGCGCGGTGACATCCAGGCGGAAATCCGCTCCTTGCTGGAAGACACACTGGAAGACCGCCTGCAAGAGACTGGTCAGGAAGCGGATGTGGAGATGGTTGCCAGCTTGCTCGAAGAATTTGGCTCACCGGAGAAAATAGCTGCCTCCTATGCTCCTGACCGTTATCTGGTTGGGCCGAAGCTCTTCTCGCTGTTCCTGCTGGTATTGAAAATCGTCTTCTCGGTGTTGATCGTCCTGGGGCTGATCGGCGCAGGCATCGCCCTTTCGCAAGCTGCAACACCAGCGGATGGGTTCCGGATCATCGGGAAAAGCGCTCTGGAAATATTCGGCGGCTTGATGAACACCTTTGCCAGCATCGTGATCACCTTCGCAATTCTGGAACGCGTCCTGCCGGACAAAGACAAACTGGATGAAGACTGGGACCCCCGCAAACTGGGACGCGTCGCTGACCAGGACAAGGTCAAACCTGTCGAATTGATCATCGGCATGGTTTTTGCCACCATCGGCATTGTCGTCTTCAATTTCTTCCCGCAGGTGATCCGCGGCGTGAGCATCACCAATGGGCAGATCCAGACATTCCAGTTGCTGGACACAAACTTCGCCCGCTTCATCCCCTGGTTGACCGTCCTGTGGTCAACGGAAATCCTCTTCAGCATCATCATCCTCTGGCGGCGGCAGTGGGAACAAACCACGCGCTGGGTGCGCGCCGGTCTGGATGTACTCGGCATGGTGCTGCTGGCTGCAATGCTCTTCGGCGGCCCGCTGATCGCCAGCACCACTGAAGCCGCAGCGACCTGGCCAAGCGAAGC
>JAIOTF010000109.1 GCA_021107195.1 Anaerolineaceae bacterium
ACAGCGGAATTTGCTCGCCAAGACCCTGGACGTTTCAGAATCTGATATGCGCGTGATCGCTCCTTATGTGGGTGGTGGTTTTGGCTGCAAAGCTGGTGTGACGATGGAAGGGATGCCGGTGGTAATTGCCTTGAAGGCAAAAGGCCGCCCGGTGAAGATGCGCTTCACTCGTGAAGAAGAGTTCCATACAAATTTTGTTCGCCAGGGTTTGGTGATCAAGCTAAAAGTAGGCTGCGATAAAGATGGCAACCTGCTGGCGATGGAAAATACGATGTATTGGGATGGTGGTGCGTCTACCGAATATGGTGTGAACATCACCCGCGCTGGCGGTTATAGTTCTACAGGTCCTTTTGACATTCCGAATGTTAAAACTGACAGCATTTGTGTTTACACCAACAAACCGATTGGCGGCGCGTACCGTGGATTCGGTATGTCTGAGCTGCATACGGGCATTGGTCAGGTGATGGATATGCTGGCCGAAAAGATTGGCATGGACAAAGTGGAGTTCCTCAAGCGGAACGCCATCGAGGGTGGTGACATCAATGTGACTGGCATGAAGATGCACCCCATAGGCTTGCAGGAGTGTATTGACAAGGTTGCCACGGGCATCAACTGGGGCGTCAAAGAGGAAGCAAGTGCACCGAACAAGCTGCGCGGCAAGGGCATTGCTACTTCTTGGAAGGCGCCAGCCATGCCCCCGAACGCCGGTTCGAGTGCCTGGGTTGAAATGAACGAAGATGGAACTGCCACCGTGGGTTTGGGAGGTCAGGAGCTTGGTCAAGGCGCTTTCACTGTAGGTGCGCAGATTGCTGCTGCAACCCTGGGCATACCCATGGAGGATGTGCGCATTGCCGGGCCGCTTGATACTCAGTACAGTCCTTACGAATGGCAAACCGTTGCCAGCCGTATCACCTGGAGTATGGGCAACGCCATCAAATCTGCTGCTACAGATGCCCGCCGCCAGATATTGGAAGTGGTAGCTGAATCCTGGGACGAGACTGTAGATGATCTGGATATCATTAACGGGGTTGTCGTTTCTTACAAATCGGAACAGGAAATTTCCCTCGAGAATATCGTTGTTTACGGTATGCCAAAAGACGATGACCAGGGGTGGATTGGTGGTCCGATCGTGGGGCGCGGGAATTTCATGCCAACCTATGTTACCGGCCTGGATCCCAAGACTGGTCAAGGCAAGCGGGCAGTTGTGCACTATACAACGGGTGCTCAGGCTTTCGACATTGAAATTGACAAGGACACCGGCAAGATCGAAATTTTCAAGGCGGTAACGGCATTTGATGTTGGGCGAGCGATTAACCCTGAATTGGTCAAAGCGCAAATGGAAGGCGGTATGATGCAGGGCATCAGCTCTGCTATCTTTGAAGAAATCAAACTCAAAGACGGCGTGATGCAGAACCCGAGCTTTGTTGATTACCGTATCGCGACCGCAGTGGATGTGCCCAAGGTGATGGAGACGTATATTGTTGAAGAACCGCAGGATGATGGCCCATACGGCGCGCGCGGTATCGGTGAACACCCAATGACGCCTTCCATCGCGGCATTGGGAAATGCCATATATGATGCAACCGGCTTGCGTTTGGAAGGACCTCCTTTCTTGCCGGAGACAATCTATCTGGCGATGAAGGATGCCGGTCTTCTCGATTAATCGCAACGATACTTTTTTATGGTAGTTTTTTCTTGACCAAGAAGGAGGCATAGTTTGTCTGTAAAAACACTTATTAAGACGAGTGAGTACCATGACTCGGTCAGCCTGATGCTGGTCGCGCGGGAACTCACCGAATATCCGGGAGTGGTAGATGCGTCTGTGGTGATGGGTACAGATGCCAACAAATCATTGCTGGAGCAGGCAGGACTGCTGACGCCGGAAGCTGATGCGACCACGCCCAATGATCTGATCATCGCCGTCAAGGCAGATGATGCTGTGGCGGAGAAAGCATTGGAAGAAGCGGAAAAAATCCTGTCGAAGAAGCAGACGGCGGGCGGCGAAGGCGCAGAGTTCCTTGCCAAAACCGTGCGCGGTGCCGTCCGTTCTCATCCCGAGGCCAATATGGCAATCATTTCTGTTGCTGGTCGTTATGCGGCTGAAGAAGCCTGGGAAGCATTGTTCCAGGGATTGCATGTGCTGCTTTTCAGTGACAATGTGTCTCTGGAAGATGAGATTGCCTTGAAGAAATTCGCTGCTGAACATGGGCTGCTGTTGATGGGCCCGGGTGCCGGAACGGCGATCATCAATGGCGTGGCCCTGGGCTTCGCTAACGTGATCCCGGAAGGCCCGGTAGGGATCGTCTCTGCGGCAGGAACCGGTCTGCAGGAAGTCAGTACACTGCTGGCCAAGAACGGGATCGGTATCACTCAGGGCATTGGCACTGGCGGCCGTGATCTTAAAGAATCGGTGGGCGGTATTATGATGCTGGCCGGTTTGAAGGCGCTCCAGGAAGATGAAAACACCAAATACATTGTGCTGGTTGGCAAGCCGCCGGCACCGTCAGTAACCAAATTGGTTATGGATCAGATCGCAAAAGGCGACAAGCCCACTGTGATGTGCTTCATGGGCGGCGATGTGACCGTGGCCGACGGTGTGAAGAACGCTATGGCCGTACGCACGCTGCAGGAAGGTGGTTTGCTGGGCGCGAAGCTGGCTGGCGCTGACCTGCCGGATATCGACCAGTTGATTGCCAAAGAAACAGCCGAATTGAAAGTTGAGGCTGATAAACTGGCTACCACATTGAGCGATGGACAATGCTATTTGCGCGGTCTCTTCTCTGGCGGCACACTGTGCTACGAATCCCAGGTTATCTGGGAAGATCTGATGTCTGAGCCGGTGCTGTCCAATGCGCCGCTGGATCATGCCAAGACGATGAAGGACTCGACACGCAGTGAAGGGCACTGCACCGTAGACCTCGGTGAAGAAGAATTCACCGTAGGGCGCCCGCATCCGATGATCGATAATGATCTGCGTATCCGGCGCATCTATCAGGAAGCCGCGGATCCCGAAGTGGCGGTGATCATCATGGATGTGGTGATTGGATATGGCGCGCACATGGACCCGGCGTCTGAACTCGGCGAAGCCATTCAGGAAGCGAAGGCGAAAGCGAAAGCAGAAGGCCGTGAGCTAATCGTGATCGCATCGGTTACCGGCACAGATGGAGACCCGCAAGGCTTGCAGCCGCAGGTGAGGGCACTTGAAAAATATGGTGTCATCGTTTGCCCGAGCAATGCAGCGGCATCGCGGCTGGCCGGTATGATTGTGGAACAGAAGGCGGCGAAACTATGAAAAAAGGCAAGATCAGTGACGTTTTTGGAAAACCGCTGAACGTAGTCAATGTTGGCTTGGAAAGCATGGCTGAGGCTGTCAAGGACCAGGATGTTCCAACATTCCAGGTGGATTGGCAGCCGCCTATGGAAGGTGTGAAGCATTTGCGGATCACCAAATCGGGCATCAATATTGATGAGGCCAACGAAGAAGTCGTAAAGCGCATCAAGCAGGCGCGACCGACTCTGGTGGGCATGGGTGTGGCAAAGGATGTGATTCCGGGGATGCATGACCGGATGATCCTGCATGCCGGCCCGCCGATCACCTGGGAACGAATGTGCGGCCCAATGAAGGGCGCCGTAATGGGCGCATTGGTGTATGAAGGCATTGCTGAGAACGAAGAAGCGGCGGAAAAGATCGCCGCCTCCGGTGGCGTTGAATTTTCACCATGCCACCATCACAATGCGGTTGGCCCGATGGCGGGTATCTTTTCCCCCAGTATGCCAGTATTCATTATTGAAAACACGACTTTTGGCAATAAGGCCTACTGCACGCAAAATGAAGGCTTGGGCAAAGTGCTGCGTTATGGCGGCATGGGCCCCGAAATTTATAAGCGGCTGAAATGGATGGAAGCGGTGCTCTACCCGACCTTGCAGCGGGCGATAGATTCAATGCCGGATGGAATTGATGTGAAGGCGTTGATTGCGCAAGCACTGCATATGGGTGATGAAGGCCACAACCGCAATCGGGCAGGCACGTCCCTCTTCCTGCGGGCGATTGGCCCGGCGCTGGCGCGTACCAATAAGGACAATGAAGTGCTGGCGAAAGTGATCGAGTTCATTGACAAGAACGATCATTTCTTCCTCAACCTGACCATGCCGGCTGGTAAAGCTGCATTGGAACCGGCTGAAGGCGTGGAAGGGTCAAGCATTTTGACCGTGATGGCTCGTAATGGCACAGACTTTGGCATTCGTCTGTCCAGTATGCCCGATCGCTGGTTTGTTGCACCGGCAGGTGAGGTGAAAGGTTTGTACTTCCCAGGGTTCACAGCTGAAGATGCCAATCTGGATATTGGTGATAGTACAGTGACTGAGACAGCCGGTTACGGCGGTTTCGCGATGGCAGCAGCCCCGGCGATCACCCAGTTTGTGGGCGGTACACCGGATATGGCGGTGGCAGCAACGCTGGAAATGTACGAGATCAATTTCTCGGAACATGAAGGTTTCACCATTCCGGTGCTCAACTATCGCGGCACACCGCTGGGGATTGACGTACGTAAGGTTATGGAAACCGGCATCCTGCCAAAGCTCAATACGGGTATTTCACACAAAGACCCGGGGATCGGCGGCATCGGAGCAGGCATTTTGCGCGCTCCCGAAAAATGTTTCAAGGATGCTTTTGACGCGTTTCAAGAAAAGTATTTTTAAATATCAATTGTTCTTACAAACTACTTAAAGGAGAAAGCCATGAAATTAATTGATTTGACAATCCCTCTCGGTATCGGTACCCCCCCCTGGCCCACCTATGAACCCCTGCAGGTCAAGTATTTCAAGCGTCTGGCCCCCAATGGTGCCAATGGCCAGGTAGTGACCCACTCTAACCACCTGGGTACACATCTGGATGGTCAGTGCCATTTTTACACCCCCGGTAAGGATATTGCTTCCCTGTCTTTGGATTATTTGGTGCATGAAGCAGCGATTGTTGATTTGAGTGATGTTGCCGGTGATTATGATGTTTACACCAGCAAGATGATCACAGACCGCGTTGAAGTCAAAGAAGGCGACATTCTCATTATCCACACTGGCTACCACCATTTTGGCTGGACACAGCCGACCGGCGACGAAGTGCGCTATATGGTGCAGCATCCAGGCCCCGACCGCGAATTTGCCGAATGGGCCAAGAAAATGAAACTGCGCTGGATCGGTGTGGACTGCGGTTCCGCAGATCACCCGATGAACACCATTATCCGCAACTGGATGCCGCGCCAGACCAAGCAGGCTGAATTCGTCTTCGAAAAGAAATTTGGCAAGAGTTTGGCGCAATTCTATGATGACAGCAAGTACCAGTTGATGCACCTGGAAATGTTCCCCGACAATATTCTGCATGCAGAGTGTCTGGGCGGCGATATCGACCTCGTTCTCAACCGCCGCCTGACGGTTGGTTTCTTCCCGTGGCGTTTTGTAGACGGTGAAGCCAGTATTGGCCGCTGCGTTGCCATGGTGGAAGATGACGAGTACGAAGAATTGATGAAGAAGAAAGAATCAATGCCCAAGACTCGCTTCGGTGATTGCTACGATCCGAAGCATGTTGAGAGCTTGAACAAACTCAGCACTGAGAATATGGCTGGGTATGATTACGAAATTAAATATTAAATAAAGGAGAATTACCGTGAAAGTAGAAACCCCGTGTAAAGTAACCCGGCCCGAGCTGAAGATTGATGTCCGTGAGGTTGAGGCCATGCTGCAGGCCCCCCCAATGGACCTGAAGCCCTGGCCCGGTGCGACCATCGAGTTGAAAGACGGTTCCACGATGTACATCCGCGAAGCCAAGATGGAAGAAGCTCACCCATTGTTGGGTTATCTTGAGAAGATGATGAAAGTTGAACATGACTTCTACGATATCGTTGGCGCACGCGTGTATTCCGAGGTTCTCGGCTGGTATCGCAAACGCCTGAAAGACCCCTATACCTTGGTTGGGTTGATCAATGGTGAGTTGGCTGGCTTTTGCAACGGCCGCTTGATGAGTGAAGATATTAACATCAGTCTGCACACGATGGCTTTCAAGCGCGGCTTGCGCGCTGGTGCAGTGATGTATTACGCCAAGGCCTACTATGCTTTCGAGATGCTTGGCAGCCAGGAATTCTGGGCGACCTATGAAAGTTATAATGGCTGGTATCGCTGGGGTCTGGGCATGGCTCAACCGAGCTACCCGTGGCCGGATGTGCAGCATGAGCTGGGCGGTGCAAGGGTCTATTACGTGACCAAGAAGTATTGGGATAAAGTGGTCAAGGACTATGTTCGCCAGATGGTGGGCGCTGACTTGAACTTTGATGTGACGGATGAGATCATCAAAGCCAATGAAACCATGATCGTCCCTGACGAAATCCTGGTATAAGTTACACTTGTTTGAAAAAAGAGCCGCTGGTGAAAACCAGCGGCTTTGCGCTTTAAGTTGAATTGCGCATAGTTATACAACCTGTTAATGATCAGCAAGTTGGCGGAACGTTTGTTGTCAGGTCAGTTCCCACCAGTGGAGCAGGATATCCCGCATACGTTCCAGTTGGGAAATCTCGATCCATTCTTCTGCACCATGAGCCTGGTCAATGGAACCGGGGCCCAGGACGACGATTTCTTCCGCCAGGCCGGCGTAGTGAGAGGCGTTTGTGCCATAAGGTACTGTGATGGGATCGGACTCAGTAAAACGGGCAAGAGATTGGATCCATGGGGTGTCGGCAGATTGGAGAAATGGATTGAGAGAGGACATCTCTTCAATAGTCACGGGCAGTGGACAATTTTCTTTGGCCAGGCTTAGTATTTGTTTTTCGATGAGGCTGAGGTCATCACCGGGCAAAGTGCGCCGGTCGACAAATATCCGGCAAAAATCGGGGACAGTATTCATACCGTTTCCGCCATTTATCAGGGTGACGGTCAATTTGGCATGTCCCAGGGGCGGCCGGGCAGGTAAAGCCTGCAAACGCTGGTGTTCGGCATCCAGGGCAGTGATCAGGCGGGCGGCAGCCGTGATCGCATTCTGCCCCTGCTCGGGCTGCGAGGAATGGGCTGTCTGTCCATGCACTTCAAACTCCAATCGTATTTCCCCCTTGTGACAAATAGCGGAATGACAGAGGGTGGGCTCGGCTACCATCAGTTCATTCAGCGTCATGCCCTGTTTGTGGATCCAATTGGCGAATTCTTCCGCGCCGGCCATGTCGGCCTCTTCATCGGCAGTGGCCGAAACGAGTAGATTGAACCCTAATTTGATCTCATTTTCATGCAGTTTTTCCAGTATCGCCAGAAGAACCCCGAGTGTAGCTTTGGTGTCAGAAGCGCCACGGCCGCGCACCTTGCCATCAACGATCTGCCCGCTGAACGGCGGTTCCGTCATCTGGCTTACGCCAACGGTGTCCATATGCACATCAACTGCCCGCCAGCGGTCCCCAGTGCCCCACCAGATGGCATAGACATTGGGGCGGTTTGGCAACACTTCGTCAATATAAACTTCTCCGCCGAATTGGCGAAACCAATTGGACAGGGCAGTTGCCATGCGGTTTTCTCCAGCGATGGCGGTGTCCCCAGCGGCCTGGTCAGGGGTAACACTGGGGATTTGAATCAATTTGCTCAACCAACGAGCCAGTTCTTCAGAAGTGGGGCTTTGAAAATTTATCATTATTGATTCCTTATTGATTCCTTATTGATTACTTAATAGTTGGATAGCGGTTTGCAGCGAGATCATAATCTCGTCCGAGATGGAGCGCATGGTATTCAGTCCCAACTCGTGGTTTTTCTGAGAAGTGCCAGAAACACACTCCTCGATCACGTGTACCGGGAAGTCGCGTTGAAAAGCGCCCATAGTCGTGTAGAGCACACAGGCATTGGTGGTAAAGCCGGTTACGAAAAGGGAAGGACGACCAAGAGAGTGAAGCAGCAGGTCGAGCGGTGTTCCGAGGAAGCCATCGTAGCGGGTCTTGTCGATCACTGCCTCATTTTCGAGCGGGGTAAGCGGTTCAACAATTTCGATGCCGGGTGTGCCGGTTACGCAATGGGGCGGCTCGCCAATTATAGTTTCCATGCCATAGTCTCGCCCGTCGGGAGCATGGGCTTCGCGGGTGAAAATGATGGGAATTTTTTGCTGTCGGGCAAGGTGCAGCATGGCAGCGATATTGGTAATGGTTTGCTGGGTGTTGATGCAGGAATACGGAGCGCCAGGTGACAGGAAATCATTCTGAGCATCAATGACTAAAATGGCGGCGGATTTCTGCGGGAATGAGGCCTTCATGTGTCAACTTCTGTTTTTCCAGACTTGAATAGATTCGGGTTCAGTTGCTTTCCAGTATACTTGACAATGAGAAAATCATGTGATAAAAACAGCCCCAGTATGAAACAGACCTTTGTTCTTCGACAGCGACGAGTACATCAACCAACCTTTTGAAAGGAATGGCGCTCGGTGTTTACCTGTTGTTGAGCAGAAATTTTCACCTGAAACTGAGACCTTCCGTCAGGAAGGTCTTTTGTTTATCAGAAATCTATGAGGAGGTGCGAAAGAAGCGTTTTAAAGTATGGCGTCGAGAAGAATTTGAGAAATTGATATGCCAAATTGCAACATGATGGTTTCGAAACGCAGTACAATAGCTTAACGCATTTAGATAAAAAAAGGAGAAGAAGAAATGAAAACCGTATCCAAAATTTTTACCCTCGTTCTGGTCGTTACCGTTCTCTTGACCGCTTGCGCCCCCAAAGAAGCTGACAAGCTTATCATTGGCACATCCGCCGACTTCCCGCCGTTTGAATTCGTTGATGAAGACGGTGAATTTGCCGGCTTTGATATTGACCTCATCAATGCGATAAGCGAAAAAATGGGTGTGGAAGTTGAAATCGTTGACATGCCGTTTGACAGCCTCGTCGCCTCTGTGCAGGAAGGCAAGATTGATATGTCAGTGGCAGCTTTCAACTATTCTGAGGAACGCGATGAAGTTGTTGACTTCACCACGTTTTACTACTACGCCATGGATGGTTTCCTGGTGAGTGAAGACTTTGCCGATGAGATCACCGCTCCTGAAGATATTGCCAAGTATATTGTTGGCTGCCAGACTGGTTCCACCCAGAATGCCTACATTCAGGAAAATCTGATTGACACTGGTCTGCTGCCAGAAGAAAATTTCTTCACGTACGAACGTGTTGATCAGGCTGCGCTGGATGTCAAGGCTGGCCGCATTGATGTCTTGATGGCGGAAGCCGCAGTGATCGGTGCCTTGAAAAGGAAATGGGCGGTTTGAAAATTGCTTACACGGCCGAGATGTCCAGCGGCCCAATGGCGATGATCATCCCCGACGGCGACACCGACTTGCAGGAGAAACTGAATGCTGCAATCAATGAGCTGCTTGACTCTGGTTACGTCGACGAGCTTGCTGCGAAGTGGATGCAGTAAAGACGCTGCTGATTAGATGCTTTGAAGTTGAGAGAGGCTGTCCGAAAGGGCAGCCTTTTGCTGTGGGGGGAGCAATGTATAACGTACAGTTTATAATGCATAATGAAAAGCGGGGGGATAAAGTAAGGATTCAGTTAATTACTCGACAGTTGTGATTTTAAAAAAAATAAGTGCTTGCGGTTCACAAATTATCCAGAAGTCATTGTGTACTCCTGTTTGGTAAATAATAGGGTGAATACCTGGGACACATCCATGTCTTGGTCAA
>JAIOTF010000242.1 GCA_021107195.1 Anaerolineaceae bacterium
CATATGCAATAGGCATGTTCACACCGCGTCCCAGGTACAGTGCATTCTGCACATTCTTGAGGTCTCGCGCAACAGACATAACATATGAATCCCGGTCCAGGCAACGCCCCACCAAATCCGGCACCAATCTCAGGTCGCCAACCAATTTCCGCCTAGCCTTTTCATCAAGCGTACCGCGCAGATCGCCCAATAAAATCGCCAGCATGTAAAGATCAACCAATGGCGCTGTGAAAGCCTTTGTCGAAGCGACACCAATCTCTGGGCCAGCCTGCATTGAAATGCACCCATCAGCAATACGCATAGCCTGCGATCCAATCGCGTTCACAATAGACCATAAAACAGCGCCGCGCTTTCGCGCCTCTTCCATTGCAGCAAGCGTATCCGCCGTCTCGCCTGATTGGCTGATTGCCAGAACAACCGTATCCTCATCAACGATAGGCTCCCGATAGCGAAATTCTGACGCAATGTCCATTTCAACCGGAATGCGCGCGATATGCTCAATGTAATACTTTCCAACCAGGCCAGCATACGAAGCAGTGCCGCACGCAGTAATGTAAATTTTTTTAATCCGCTTTGCCAGCTCCGGCGTCAAGTTAAGCTCAGGAAGTTTAATGTGCCCTTCTTCAAAGTCCACCCGTCCTGCAAGCGTGTCTGTTAATGACCGCACCTGTTCATGAATTTCTTTTTGCATAAAATGACGATACTGCCCTTTTTCTGCCGATACAGGATCCCAGGAAATGCTTTGGATTTCCGCCTCAACCGGCGTACCGTCCAGCAAACTAAGCTGCAGATCATGGCGCGTAACCACTGCCATTTGCTGCGATTCCAGGAAAACCACCCTGCGTGTGTGCTCCAAAATGGCTGGCAAGTCAGAGGCGACAAACATCTCCCCTTCGCCATACCCGATCGCGACACCGCCGGCATTTCCTATCCGGGCCGCCACGATCTTGTCAGGCTCATTTGCAGACATCACCACAATCCCATGAGCGCCCTTAAGATGTGATAAAGCTTTTCGCACGGCATTGGTTAGATCATCACCTGTGTTCAAATACCGTTCAACCAAATGAACGATTGTTTCTGTATCGGTTTCCGAATTGAATTGCACTCCGTCTGCAACCAATTCATCACGCAGTTCCAGGAAATTCTCAACAATTCCATTATGAACAACCACCACCTTTTTGGTGGCCCCGAGATGCGGATGAGCATTTTGTTGATTGGGAACGCCGTGCGTTGCCCATCGGGTATGCCCAATTCCAATTGGGCCAAAAAGCGGCTGTTCGGCGACCAATGCCACCAGTTTTTCCAACTTTCCGGCATCTCGCCGTATCTCAACAACGCCTTCCTGTAAAACTGCCAAACCCGCCGAATCATACCCGCGGTATTCCAAACGCTTTAAACCATTCAGAATGATGGGCGTTGCATCTTTTTCGCCAATGTAGCCAACGATGCCACACATATTCTCGCCTCCATATAGCCAGTGTACAATACAATAACCAACTGGTAATGCAAAACAACATTAACCAGCCAGTTGCAGCTGTTTGTTCACATTGATCTCACGTTATGGGAAAGGTACAGATATGCATTATCTGGAGGGCTTCCGCTGATCTCTCGATTTTCCCGAATACTACGCATTCCAGTTATTCGGTTAACCCTATTCTGCAATAGGGAACCCTCTTCCTCGTCAACCTCGACCTTGAATAAAACAAGCCGAGGGCCTTGCGCTTTTCCTTTCCATTCATTTCCACAACTCAGATTTGTCCTTATACACAACCTCCTCTTAAATTCATCTACAAAAATTCCAGTGAAGCAATTATAATCCAAAAGTCAAACCCATAAAGAAGGTACTCGTTTGTTTGCACAGAGAGCATAAGATTTGGATACGTTAATCAAAAAAGCGATTCAAGCGATAACGGTTGAAGATTTCCAAACGGCCAAAAAACTTCTTGCTTCCATTTTGAAGGAAGACCCGCAGAATGAGCAAGCGTGGTTATATTTAACGCTCTGCGTGGCAGATCCGCAGCAAAAGCAAGAATGCTTACACCGCGTGCTTTCGATTAACCCAAATAACCAGCACGCCTTGCGCGCCCAGGCCAGGCTGTCAAACCGTTCAAACAAGCCCCAGGCAGCCCCTCCTCCCGTAAAATCCAAATCAATCTTATTTAATATCGCTGATATCTTCATCGATTCTCTTTTCAAAGTTCCAACAGAATTCTATCTGGTTATCATGTTTTTCCTTCTCATTGTTGGAGCATTTACGTACACCAGATTAAACACCGATTTCTTTGGCCTCATGTCTCCAAATTTTGCTGCCCTGACCATAATGAATCAACATGAAACGATTCGAGATGAACAGGGTGCATCCTGGGAAATCACCTATGAAGGGCATCAGAATACCGCTTTTGAAGGTCATGTGCGCCACGTATCTTTTAATCGCATCAACAAATTCCCTTTCCTCACCCACGACATCCTCATCACATCCGGAGATTATGCAGACCCGGATTTGGTATATACTAACGTCTCGAACCACCATTTCTACTGGCAATCCCTTTCTTCCGAACAACCACAAGGATCAATAAACCTACTTCATGTTGTCCCGGAAACCGAAGAGGTCTACCAACAACTCTTGAAAATTCGAAGTGGCGATACGGTAACCATAAGCGGCAAGGAAGTTCTACGTATCGACGCTTATGATTCACTGGGTAAATCCCAGGGTTGGTGGAAAGATACTGGATGCAATACAATATTGGTGAAAGAAGTATCAGTGGAACATTAATACCTCAAAAACGCTATTCACCTTGACATTTACTCTACACATCCTTAGAATCAAAGAAACAACTATATAGGGAAAACAGGGAAGAGACTGGCAATTGTCAGCACCGAAGGGGCAAATCTGCCACTTGCAAAGGCAGACGAAACTCTCAGGTAAAAAGGACCCCGCTTTCCGTCATCCACTGGAAAGTCTTCGGACACCGAAGGGGCAAACCCATTGAAAAGGGCGAATCTCTCAGGTTAAAGACAGCGGCACGCACCGACAGGTAAGCGCGTGCTGCTATGTTGTTATGCAAACCACAATTTAGTATTTTTATATAAGGAGACCAAAATGAATTTCCCCGCAAACTTGAAGTATAGAACGACTGACGAATGGGTTCGGATTGAGGACGATATCGCCGTTATTGGCATCACTGACCGCGCACAGGACCATCTTTCAGATGTTGTATTCGTTGAAATCGTTGTCGCCGTTGATGACGAGGTCAGCAAAGATGATGTTGGCGCAACAATCGAATCTGTCAAAGCTGCGGCAGATGTGAATATCCCTGTTTCCGGCACTGTTACTGAGATCAATGAAGGCTTGGCAGACACCCCCGAAACGGTAAACTCAGACCCCTATGGCGCTGCGTGGATGTTGAAAATAAAAATGTCCAGCCCCTCAGAACTTGATGACCTTCTGAGCGCCGACGATTACAAAGCTCTCGAAGACTGAGCGAAACGAATATACAAAAGGACAAACCTATGTTCACTCCTCATACGGAGAATGAACGCCAGGACATGCTTCACACCATTGGTGTAAGCAATCTGGAAGACCTCTTCCAGGACGTTCCGGCGAAATATCGCTTTCCAAACTTGGATTTGCCACCAGCAATGACAGAAATGGAAGCGCTGGACAACTTAAACTACTTGGCTGGCGCGAATGACACCACCCACGATCTTGCTTGTTTCCTGGGCGCAGGGGCATACAATCATTACATCCCCGCAGCCGTGGATAATCTCCTGCAACGTGGTGAATTTTATTCAGCGTATACTCCTTACCAACCAGAAATCTCTCAAGGCACACTTCAGGCAATATTTGAATATCAAAGCCTGATTGCAGCCTTGACAGGCATGGATGTCAGCAACGCATCGCATTATGACGGCGCAACTGCTGCCGCAGAAGCTGGCGTCATGGCGCTCAACCAGTTTCGGTTCAAGCGTACGAAAATCATCGTCTCACCTGCGGTGAACCCGCAATACCGCCAAACCCTGCGCACCTATCTCAACGGATACAAGAACGTTCAGATTGTTGGTGATGAGCCTGGTTCCAATCCGCTTGAAGACCCAAATGACTTAGCCAATTTACTGGACGACAACTCGGCATTGTTACTGCTGCAATATCCCGATTTCTTTGGTTGCGTATATGACTATGCGCAATTGATTGAAAAAGCACATGCAACAGGAGCTTTGGTAGCAATTGCCGCCAATCCAACCGCCCTGGCTATTCTGAAATCGCCGGGTGAATATGATGCCGACATTGTGGTTGGAGAAGGCCAGCCTTTGGGTATTCCCCTTTCATTTGGCGGCCCCTACCTGGGGATTTTTGCTACCAAGAAAAAATACGTCCGCAAGATTGCCGGCCGTCTGGTCGGTGAAACCACAGACGCAGAAGGAAGGCGAGGATACGTCTTAACTTTAACTGCTCGAGAGCAGCACATCCGCCGTGAAAGGGCCACGTCAAACATCTGCACAAATCAAGGCCTGATGATGCTGGCTTCCACCATTTATCTAAGCCTGTTAGGCAAGCAAGGCTTTCGACAAGTAGCAAATCTTTGTTACCAAAAAGCACATTACGCTGCGCAAGAGATCGCAAAAATCCCGGGGTTCAGTGTGGAAACATCGCAGCCCTTCTTTCATGAATTTATTGTCAAGTGCCCGTTGCCGGTGGAAGATCTCAACTTACATTTGTTAGACCATGGCATTTTGGGCGGTTATAATCTTGGAAGCGATTATCCTTCTTTGCGTGGTCACATGCTGATCAGTGTAACGGAAATGAACTCCCGCGATGAAATCGATGTGCTTTGCCAGGTCCTGAAGGAGGGTAACCATGACTGAACCCACGATCTTTGAACTCTCTTCCCCGGGGCGTCAAGGCGTTCGTTTCCCGGACGCGAAAGTACCAGAATACAATATTCCGGCTCAATTTGTGCGCCAGGAACTTCCTTTGCCTGAAATGTCAGAGCTTGATGTGGTTCGCCATTTCACTCATATCTCTCAATTCAATTACGGCGTTGATATCGGTTTCTATCCTTTGGGGTCTTGCACCATGAAATATAACCCCAAAATAAATGAGGCGGGCGCCCGTTTACCCGGCTTTGCATACACGCATCCATCTCAACCCATTGAGACAGTCCAGGGCAATTTAGCGTTGATGTTTGGCTTGCAGGAATGGCTAAAAGAAATTGGCGGGTTCTCTGGCGTCAGCATGCAGGCAGCTGCCGGCGCACAAGGAGAAATGGTTGGCATCAAAATTATCGCCGCCTATCACCAAAACAACGGCGATCCACAACGCGTGAAGATGCTGATCCCTGATTCTGCACACGGCACTAATCCTGCCAGTTCAGCCATGAGCGGCTTCGAAATCGTCAAAATCCCGACGGATGCTGATGGTAATGTTGATTTTAAGGCAGTCAAAGCAGAGACTGACGAAACACTTGCAGGCCTGATGATCACCAACCCAAATACATTGGGACTGTTTGAGCAGCAAGTCCTGGATGTAATTCAGGTTGTCCATGATGCCGGGGGGCTGGTTTATGGTGATGGCGCCAACATGAACGCCCTGCTTGGCATCGTTCGTCCTGGCGATCTCGGAATTGATGTCATGCACTACAACCTCCATAAAACCTTTTCCACCCCTCACGGTGGCGGCGGCCCGGGATCAGGCCCGGTGGGCGTTGCTGAAAAGCTTGTTGACTTTCTGCCCGGCCCCATTGCAGAAATCATTGAAGAAGGCACTGATGAAGAAGCCCCATTCTATGGCCTCGTTATGCCTGAAAAATCAATTGGGCGGGTCAAATCCTTTTTTGGACAGTTTGGCATATTTGTTCGTGCTTATAACTACATCAGCATGCTCGGAGCAAAAGGCTTGCGTCAGGCAGCCGAATATGCCGTCCTGAATGCCAACTATCTCCGGGTTCTTGTGAAAAACACTTACCATATTCCCTTTGACCGCGTATGTATGCACGAATTTGTAGCGGAAGGCCGTTGGAAAGACGCAAGTGAAGCCAGGGCATTGGATATTGCCAAACGGCTTATAGATTACGGCTTCCATCCCCCAACAAATTACTTCCCTCTGATCGTCCACGAGGCTTTGATGATCGAGCCAACCGAAACAGAAAGCAAACAAGCTTTAGATGCTTTTGCCGACGCATTACTCAAGATCGCAGAGGAAGCGCATTCAGCCCCAGAATTGCTAACGTCTGCGCCACACAACACTCCAGTCGGTCGTCTGGACGAAGTAAAAGCAGCCAAAGAACTGATTTTGAAAGACCAATCCCTCAACAAATAGCTCGCGCCGATGGCCGTCAAAAAGACGGCCATTGGTTTTTAATATTAAACATTAAAAGATTTTAACCTTTCAAAACTGTTAGGAATATTTGCCAAAATAAGCGCATAATGATTATGTAGGAAAAGTATTAAAATCTTTATAGAAAGGAGGGATCAATCATGAAATGCCTTGCTGCAGAAAAGGGCCAAGGGCTTGTTGAATATGCGTTAATTTTAGTTATGGTTGCTGTTGTTGTAATTGTCATTCTTGCCCTGCTCGGCCCGGCAATAGGTGCGGTATTCAGCAACATTGTAAATACCGTCTAGTTAGTTCATCACCTAGCTTGATTACAAAGAACAGCGTCCCGAAATTCATCGGGACGCTGTTTTGTTCTTGCAAACAAATCAAACAATAGATCTTGCGCCCTTGTCTTTATCAATAACCTAGCAGTTTGTCGGAGAGCAATCTGAGATAGCGAAAACAGAAAACGGTGATAGACTTCGAATATGGCCAGAAAATTTATGAAACCTGATTACGAAGAGATGCTCA
>JAIOTF010000287.1 GCA_021107195.1 Anaerolineaceae bacterium
GGGGGACATGTGGAGCGGGGCGAAGATATTCTCTCGGCGGCCAGGCGTGAGTTACTTGAAGAAACGGGAGTAGCATGCGAATCGCTTTGGCTGGCTGGCACGGTTGTTGTGGATGCCGCCGATGATGTGGGGATATGTATATTTATCTTTCGTGGTGAATACAAGGGTGGGAGAATCAAGGATTTTGACGAAGGCACACTTCATTGGTGCAAAATCACGGAGATTGCTTCACTTCCGGTTTTGGATGATTTGGCAGTATTGCTGCCGGCGGCACTGGCTATCGAAAATGGAGATAGTCCATTTTATGCCCTTTCTTTTTATGATGAGGAAGACAGGATACAAGTCAGGATTAAGTAAAAAAAGTCGGTAAATCGTTCACGCCTCTGGCATATTGCGTTCATAGAAAACCAACAGCGTTGAGCCGTATCGGCGTTGTTCAAACTCACTAAAAAATTGAAACTCAAGTTCTGTTTCATATTCAACTGGATGGATTTGGACGATCACCCAGGCGTCATTCGTCATCCAGCCGGGATTTTTATCCAGTTCCTTCAGGGCATCGATCCACATTTGTTTGTACTGTGGCGGGGCGATATAGATATATTCAAATTGCCGGTCTGACGGCTGACGTAGCAGGGTATAGGCGTCTCTATTGCGTACCTCTGCGAGATGGGCCAGACGAGTACGTTCTAAATTCTTTTGAATAGTAGCGTACGCACCGCGATCTTTGTCGCAAAAACGAACAAAACTGGCCCCGCGACTCAATGCCTCAATGCCCACGCTGCCCGTGCCGCCAAACAAATCCAGCATGGCAGCGTCAATAATATCTCCCCCCAGAATGTTGAATAAGGCTTCTTTGACCCTGTCGGTAATGGGGCGGGTCACATTCCCGGGCACATCTTGAAGCCGTAAACCACGTGCGGTACCGGCAATGACTCTTGGGGTAGCCATCAATGATCTTTCCTTTTAGTCATTGCAAGAATGGTTTCCATCATGCTGGTCACGTTTTGGTCTTCCGAAGTTCTTTTGTGTAAATAATCTCCGATGAAGGGCGATTTGCGCAGGCGCAAAGCCATCGCGGCCACCCTTTGAATATCTTCCATGTCGACTTCTGTCCGGTCGTCAGCGGCTGCATGGGCGCGTGCTGCTTCAAACAGGGTGATCTCAGCCCGCAACGATTCAATCTCCAGTTTATGAATCAGCATAAGGCCGGCCGTGGAGATCTCTTCAGGAATGGTGACATTCGACAATCGATTTCGCGAGATGATAATCTCGTTCCTTAATTGTTCAGTGGCTTGCTTGTATTGACTGATCAACTTAAGCGGGTTGCTGCGGAAAGCAACGGCGCGCTGATAGGCATTGAGACGATCTTTGGGGTCATCCAGGCCATGCACAATGACTCTTAATCCAAAACGATCCAGAATCTGTGGACGCAAATTGCCTTCTTCGGGATTCATTGAGCCCACCAGGGTGAAATTTGCCCGATAAGTTGCCGACATGGGGCCACGGCGAACGGTATAGATGCCCATTGCTGCTGCATCCAGAATAGCATCTACAATTTCATCCGGCAATAAATTAACTTCATCGATATACAAAACGTTTTGATCCGCCTGGGCCAGAATTCCGCGTTTTAACCTGAGACGATGGTGAATGCTGGCGCGATCGTCTATCCCGCCTATCACATCCTCCAGGCGCGCGTTCAGCGGAAGCTCAACCAGGTGAGCACGTTCCATTCGGGAGACGGGCTTATTTTCGCCAAAATTTTTGGCGCAGTTTGGGCAGACAGCAGAAATACCTGCCGATTCAATGTCTTTGGGGAGACAACCGTATTGACAAAGTGATCGCTCTACGTCGGGAAGGAGGTCCAGAAGGCTGCGAGCAGCTGTTGTTTTTGCCGTGCCGCGCGGGCCGATCAGCAGCACGCCACCAATGATTGGATTGATCATGCTGAGCAAAAGCGCCAGTTTCATATCTTCCTGGCCAACGATCCCCAAAAAGGGGAAAGCATTCGGTTCGGCAATCCCTGGATCATCTTTAGTGGTGTGTGTATCGATTGGCTGATGCGTTGCGCGCTCTAGTAACTCCTGCAATGAACGGACACCTACGGGCTCGGTGGGCTTATCGGGATCAGATTGATAAAGCTCTGCATCCGGGTTTGGGCTTGATAGACTGTCCTTATTATTCATCGCGGTAACTTCCAATTCCTAAAATATGAATGATCAATCTTTTTTGTCTACATCGTTATAGGTCCAGAGCCGGTTGGCGAAGAAGTTCCAAAGCATGACGACAAGAATGGCGACAACCAGACCGAGATTCTGGCCGATCTTCACAGGACTGAACACCCAAATTCCTTCAGGGAAGGAATTGTTGGCTACATTGACCAGAATTTTTTCCAGTACAGCCAGCAGAGGGATGCGGATGCCTATGCCGATCACGTTGATCACGGCAAATTGCACAAGTTGTTGTGAGATGGGTTTGCTTCGCGAATCCGGATAAGTCCAAAAGCGATTCCAGGTGAAGTTATTAAGCACGGCAGCAATGAATGAGATGGTTGCAGAGATCAGGTATGACACATTCAATGCCAGGAGCAGGTTGAGAATACCGAAATCCACTACTGCCCCGATTGCGCCAACTATAGCAAATCGAAAAAAACGAATGCGTTCTTTTTTGTTAGAGATGAGCATTTAGTCTAGTTCCAGTTTCTGGCGAAAGTATGGAATCGTAGCGCGGATACCTTCTTCCAGGGAGAATTTTGGTTCCCATTTAAGGATTGTCTTAGCGCGAGTGATGTCAGGTTGGCGGCGCTGCGGGTCATCGCCCAAACGCTTGGCAGGCCTGAAGACGACATCAGCCGGGTTCTGGATTATTCTGTTGATCATGCGGGCAAACTCCAGAATGCTTGTTTCCTGTGGATTTCCGATATTCACAGGACTGTGTTCTTCGGACAAGAGCAGGCGATAAATCCCTTCGATCAAATCACTGACATAGCAGAAGCTTCGGGTCTGGGAGCCATCGCCGAAAATGGTCAATGGTTCGCCGCGCAGGGCTTGCTGGATGAAGTTAGGAACCACGCGACCATCGTCCAGGCGCATACGGGGGCCATAGGTATTAAAAATGCGCACAATGTGCGTGTTCAGGCCGTGGGCGCGGTGATAGGCCATCGTCATTGCTTCGGCAAAGCGTTTGGCTTCATCGTATACAGAGCGGACGCCAATCGGGTCGGCATGACCCCAGTAAGTTTCCTTTTGGGGGTGTTCCAACGGGTCACCGTAGATCTCGCTGGTTGAGGCAAGTAAATAGCGAGCATCGTTAGCGCGTGCAACACCGAGGGTGTTGTGGGTTCCCAATGCGCCGGCTTTCATTGTTTGAATAGGTAAATTTGTGTAGCCGTAAGGCGAGGCGGGGTTTGGGCTGGCCGGGGAGGCAAAATGCATCACCGCATCCACTTTTCCAGGCACAAAAATAAAATTGGCGACGTCATGACGGATAAAAGAAAAGTTTTGATTATTCGCCAGGTGGGCCAGATTTTCCGGGTTGCCAGTGATGAAATTATCCATTCCAATCACGCTATGCCCTTCTTTCAGCAGTCGATCACAGAGATGTGAACCAAGGAAACCTGCTGCGCCAGAGATCAATATTCTCATGAATTACCTCGTCTTTGTTGGTTGTATAGAAATGGATAGATTATTGCATTACCGCCAGTCAATTCTACCAATTGAACCATCCCCAGTGATTTGTTTGGCCTGATTTGTCGTCGGGTCAATCAGCCATAGATTACCCTGATAGATCAACGCCAACCAGGGAACGATTCCTTCCTGGAAGGACTTGCTCCACACGATGGATTGGGGTTCCAGGCCAGGAGCGCCTTCGGGCGGGAAAATGCTCTGGCGATTTGAGCCGTCTCGATCCATGAGCATTAGCCGGTAACGGCTGGTTTCACTTTGCTCGGGGAAGATCGCTTGCAAATACGCAATAAAAAAGCGGTTTCCATCCAGCTTGGGTGAGGGTACGGGATATGCAAACATGCCGCTTTGCGGGGCCAGCGGGATTTCCAGGTTGTCATCCAATGTGATTGCGGTAAGATCAAACAACGGGGATATCTCATTGGTCGATAGCCCCGACATGGCAACGTGGTTGACAGTGTAAAGCACGGCACTGTCTGGAGACCAACCCAATCCGGGAACCCAGGCCCAGTCACTGCGGGTTTGGAGTGGAATAAGATCGATCAAGTCAATAAATTCGCCGTTTTCCAGATCAATAATACCGATGCTGTCTGGGCGGGTAAAGGCCAAGTATTCGCCATCATTTGACCATGAAAAATTCGTTCCCCACCAGCCGTAAATGCCGCCAGAGTTGGCTTCAATGATCTCTCGCTGCGCCAGGACAATGCCATTGGGATTGATCGTGATGGTTTGCAGGTCATTGTTGGCCTGCCAGCCGGGAGCGATCTCACGGGGTTCAACCGTTGAATACGAGGCCTTGATGCTTGAGCCGGGAACCCAATCTGCGAAATGGATCACATTGTCCACCCGCATATAAATTGGTTTGAGAGGATCGCGGTGCACTTCCAGTGCCCATAAGGCATTGATATAATCATCACCTTCGTCTGCACCCCGGGTGTAGAGCAACCATTCGCCATCCGGGGAGAGTGAAAAAACGCGGCCATCAAGGTCGCCGGTGGTGATCAATGGCTTGCGCTCCCCGGTGGTACCTTCCATGATCCATGCGTTACCTGCCGTCAGATAGACGATCGTACCTGAGATTGGAATGGCGGTAAATGGGGTTTGCACGCCAACCATAATGATCTCAGGTAACGGTTCAGAAAGATTGACTGATTTGAATATCGAATTAGAGGTTTCTATGCCATCTTCTTCTATAACACGGTAGGTGATCTGCTGTATACCGTTGATCCCGGGTTGAATGAGCAAGGTTTGACCTTCGGGAAGCGATTCGTTGCACACAGTCTGCCGTTGAAATGGAATGATTTGCTCTTTAATTTCAAAGCTTTCTGTTACACGGGTTATCGTGACCAGAATCGGTTTGGTGAGTACAGTTTGTGAAGGCGGCGTAATGCGATCCAAATTTCCGATTGTAATGCCTGATTGTTCCAGGACAGACTGAACTGTTGCGCCAGAAGAGATCGTGACGGCTTTAGACGCTCCATCCACTTCGATTTGGACTGTGATCATGTTCCCTGTTGCTTCGGGGGCCAATGGACCACAGGAGGACAACAGGATGATAATCAAGAGAAGCAGACTTACTCGGGGAAGATCACGATGCATTTTGATAGATTTATGAGATTGGATTGCCATATTTTTCATGATCAAATGGAATTCTTCGCTAAATCGGGTATAATCACGTATTGTTCGACGGTTGCAGTTTATCGTTGCTGCCCCGAGAGGGTAAGCACGCCACCGGTGATGAGTACTGAATCAATTCTGTAATTCATACTCGCCGGCTCAAGAGAAGATGTCAGTATATCCTCAATGTACACCGAAATTGTGTCAAGCATTTCGCTGCCCATAGGGATTGGGCCCAAATCGGCCTCAACTACCTCGATCTTGAGGTTTCCTTCAGCGTCAGCGTAAGGTCTTGCAATTAAGCGAATCTCAGTTTTTAGCGGGCCTTGAACGAACTGTCCAATGATCTCGGCCAATCCTTCAGGAAGGGTGATTTCCAGGTCTTGGATGAAAGCGTCAGGATTATTGTCTATGGCACTAGCCGCATATTCATTCATTTGGCTTTCAGTGATCGAGTAAGTGAAAGCGGGAGCATTTGAGGTGCTGAGAACGGGTGTTTCCGGGACAGCAGGCTCAAGCGTTGGAAAAGGATTTAGTGTTGAAACCAAATTACAGGAAATGCTTGCGGTTACCAATACTAAGAGTATAAAAATTTTCAAAAACGAACTTTGTTTTGTCATTGAAAAAACACTTTCGTTAATTCTCAAGGATGTAAAAATAACAGGTCAATTATAGCATGAGTGAACAAACATTGAATCCAGGAACCAATGACCTTCAATCCGCTTTGGAAGCACTTCTTTTTGTAGCTGCTGGGCCTGTTTCACCGGGCTACCTGGCAGAGGCGTTGGATTGCACAAACAAGGTCGTTGAAAATGAGTTGAAGTTGCTGAGTGCGTACTATTCTGAAGGGCGGGGACTGCGTGTTCAGCGGTTTGGCGGAAAGGTGCAGTTAACTACGGCGCCTCATTTTTCGCAGTTGATTGAGCATTTTCTTGGATTGGAAGCAACTTCAACATTGAGCCGAGCTGCATTGGAAGCACTCGCGATTGTAGCATATCGACAGCCAGTGACCAGGCCGGGAATCGATGCGATTCGCGGCGTTAATAGTGATGGGGTGCTGCGAAGCTTGCTGAGCAAAGGTTTGATTGAAGAGTTGGGGCGAGCCGAGGGGCCCGGACGGCCGATTCTTTATGGGGTGACGACAGATTTCCTTCAATATTTTGGATTAGCTTCGCTTGAGGAACTGCCGCCATTTGAAGTACCCAAAGAAGAAGCCGAAGTTGAAAATAATGGATTATTGAAGGACTGATCAGCTATTACACGTGTAATAATTAGCTGCGCTCAACTGAAATGGATAACAAATGGAAGAACGATTGCAGAAAATATTAGCAAGACAAGGATACGGTTCGCGGCGATTTTGTGAATCGATCATCGCCGAAGGCCGGGTTAAGGTAAATGGCAAATTAGCAATGTTGGGGATGAAAGCAGACAACCATCGCGACACAATCACTGTCGATGGTATGCAAATCGACAAGACGGAGGTGTACCAGATTTATATTGCCGTTCATAAGCCTCGCGGTGTTCTGTCGGATCAAGATGCTCTTGAACAGCGCCCCACGGTTAGAGAAATGGTGCCAGTACCTGGACATCTATTTTGTGTAGGCAGGCTGGACTATGACAGTGAGGGGTTGATCTTGCTGACGAATGATGGAGACTTAGCGAACCATTTGACCCATCCCCGCTACCAGCATGATAAAGAGTACAGGGTATTGGTCGTAAAGAAACCGGATGCACAGCAGCTTGCTGCCTGGCGCCGCGGCATTGTATTGGAAGATGGCAGCCGTACACTTCCGGCAAGAGTTTATGTTGATGGTGCGTCTGCAAAGGGCGCATGGCTTAAGATCGTCATGCGAGAAGGCAAGAAACGGCAAATCCGTGAAGTTGGGTCACGCATCGGGTTACCGGTTTCTCGAATCATACGTATGAGAATTTCAACTTTAGAGCTGGGGAAATTAAAATTAGGAGAATGGCGTTTCTTGTCAGACAAGGAAGTTGCTGACTTAAAGAAGGCCAGTTCGGTGAAGGCCGCACCCCGCAGGTCGTCGAGAAAGCGTTATTAGATATTTTACAAAAACAACAACAGGCTCAAGGATGATCTCCTTGAGCCTGTTGTTTTATCCATAGGCGTGTGTGATGCAAATTTCAGACGCTCTCTTTTGGCAGGAGCTCTTTTACAGCATTGATAATTTCAGGATCAGCCGGGCTTTCCTTCGGAAGTCGACGCATGTAGTCTTTGATTTTGTTCAGGGCAAAAGTTGGAGTCGGGGCATTTGCGGCTTCGACCACAACATTTTTTGCCGTAAAGATCAAGGCCACATTGACTTCCGGTTGCTGATCTGCAGGCAAGTGTTTTTTGAAGAAGCGGGTCATTTTCCCGCGATAATTGATCAAATCCTGGTCGGGGCGACCCAGCCCGGCTTGTCCGAAGAAGCGCATATACCAGTTCTTGCTTTTTTGCCGCCAGCGATTTTTCTTTTCGTCATAGGTGATGACACCATCCTGGAAATACGGGATCAAGACCCACACTCCCATTGGACCAACCAGGAGATGCGGCACGGGTGAAGTGTAGGTATACAGGTAGGTTTGCTTTCCCAGGCCCTTCAGACCTTTGACAACCAATTCATCTTCGCGGGGTGATCTTCCCCAACGATTACCATAATACACTGCGACTTGGGTGCAGATGAAACCAACGATTAACGCACCAAAGGCGATGATTGTGTTTTCGGGCTTCATTGATAAAACAAAGCCAATGGCAAGCACGCCCAAACCAGCGAGTGTGGTGACCTGTCCAATGCGTGTTTTTCGTTTGATTATTTTTTGATCGGTAATGATATGCATGATTCTTTCCTTTTTTACGCGTTATCTTCTGTGAGGCGGGTCTGAATTGCAATGCGGATCGCTTCAAGCAGGTCGGCTTCAACTGCTTCGTGCGCGCGCAACAGGGCGCTGGTCAATGCGCGGGCATCGGAACGGCCGTGACCAACAAAGACGAGACCGTCGATACCAAGCAGGGGCGCAGCACCGATATCCGATGGATCCATCATTTGTTTCAAACGTTTGAAGGCAGGTTTGGCCAGCAATGCACCAAGTTTGGTGATTGGTGAACTCATTAATTGCTCTTTGAGGATATCGATAAGCATTTTTGAAACTGCTTCACTGGATTTCAGCATGACATTGCCGGAAAATCCATCTGTGACGAGCACGTCTACTTTGCCCGCAAAGAACTCTTTTGCTTCAACATTGCCGACAAAATTCAGACCGCTGTTTTGCAGGAGAGGAAAAGCGTCTTTGGTAAGTTGGTTGCCTTTGCCTTCTTCTTCACCATTTGAGAGAAGACCAACGGCGGGGTTTTTTATTCCGAGGGCTTTTTCAGCATAAATACTTCCCATGATGGCGAACTGCTGCAAGAATTCTGGCCGGCAATCGGCGTTGGCGCCGATATCAAGGACAACCGCAAAACCTGTCTTGAGCGGGAAGGCTACTGTCAGGGCAGGCCTTTGGACACCTTTTATCCGCCCCAGCGTACGTAAGCCATTAAACATGGCTCCGCCGGTATTGCCTGCCGTAACAAATGCTTGTGCTTCGCCGGTTTTGATCAGGTTCAAACCAACTGCCATTGAATTGAGCGGCTTTTTTCGTGCGGCGGCGACCGGCTTATCGCTCATCTCCAGGACATCCGGGGCGTGGACAATCCGGACTGGCAGCTGATCTTTATTGATTTGCTCCAGCTTGGTTTTTATTTGTGCTTCGTCACCGACCAGTATGATTTCATCAGTGAGAAGCCGCGCAGCATCCACGGCGGCCTGGATTTCAGGGTCAGGATAAGTATCGCTTCCCATAGCATCGAGTACGATAGCCATGTTTCCTCCTTGATTGGTCTTGTGAAAAATTTTAAAATCCAATGAACACTTGACAATAATTCATAGCAGATTATAATTGCCATGTTGAATTTGCGCTGGTGCTGGAACTGGCAGACAGGCATGGTTGAGGGCCATGTGCCGAAAGGCGTGAGGGTTCGATTCCCTCCCAGCGCACAAGATACCGCTCTTGAGCGGTATTGTTTGTTTAAGAGGGCCAACAAAACAAGGCGGCCGCGTTAGTAAAGGTTTGTGCAAGCACATTTTCAACAGTAGTATTCTTTAGTTCAGCAATCTTTTCAGCAATGTATGTAGTATAGGCTGGTTCGTTGCGTCGTCCTCTGTAAGGGTGCGGCGCCAAAAACGGTGCATCTGTTTCAATCAGCAGGTTTTTGAGCGGAGCCTGTTTAACCATTTCGTGTTTCACAATTGCTTTGCGGAAGGTTACCGGGCCCGAGATGCCAAGATAGAAATGTTTATCAACTGCCTTTTCTGCCCAGATGGACGATTCGTCAAAGGAATGCAGCACACCTGGACGAGCAGCAAGCGGGGAATTTTTGTAAACGAGGTCTGCTTGCCAGGCTTTCAGAATTGCCCAGGTGTCTTCTATCGCCTGCCGATTGTGAATAACAACCGGCTTGTTGCATTCTTTTGCCAAGGCAAGTTGAGCTTTAAATATCCGAATTTGGTGTTCTTTGGGAGCCCGGTCCCGGTAGTAATCCAGACCAATTTCGCCAATAGCGACAGTTTTTGGGTGCAAGGCAAGTTTTCGCAATTCGTCTGCGGTACCGTTATCCCAGGTAAGAGAGCTGTTGGGATGGACACCGACGGCGGCAAACAGGTTGGGATGATCCTCTGCCATGGCAACAGCTTGACGGCTTGAATCAAGATCGATGCCTGGGATGAGGATGTGTTTTACACCCTGTTCCCAGGCTCGAGATAATACCTGATCCAGGTCTTTGGTAAAGTCCTGGAAATACAGGTGGCAGTGCGTATCCGTTAGACCAGAGATCATTCAATCCCGGCGATGCGCAGGCCGTCCTTCAGGATTGCCTGAACGCAGTCTTCATGCGTCGTTTCACAATAGACGCGAATGATCGGTTCAGTGCCAGAGAAGCGGATCAATAACCAGCCGCCATCTTCCAGATTGAATTTGAAGCCATCTGTGGTGTTCAATCCGCTTACCTTCAGGCCGCCGATGGTTTCGGGGTTTGCGGTAAGAATGCCATCGATCCTTTTTTGTTTGTCGCCGGTAAAGCGGGTATCAATGCGATCGTAGAAATGTGCGCCCACTTTTTCAAACAGGATTTTGAGCAGTTCAGAGGGTTTTTTTCCTGTTCGCACCATCAGATCCAGAAAGTAAAGACCGCCAAGGATGCCATCACGCTCAGGTACGTGACCGCGGAATGCGTAGCCTCCTGACTCTTCGCCGCCAATCAAGGCGTCGGTTTCCATCATCTTCGGAGCAACATATTTGAAGCCTACGCCGGTTTCTACAACGGGGACGTTATAGAGCTTTCCGAGGATATCCAGCATGCTGGTGGTAGAAAGGGTTTTAACGATCGGACCGCGTTCCTGGCGGACTTCGAGAAAATAATATGCCAGCAGTGCAAACACCTGAAGTTGATTGACAAACATGCCGTTTTCATCGCCCATGCCACAGCGGTCGGCATCGCCATCCATGATGAGCAGAACATCGGCGTTTTTTTCAACTGTTGTGCGCAGGCCTACGTCAATATTCGGTTGGATAGGTTCCGGGCGTTTCATCTCGGGGAAAAGAGGGTTGCGGGTGTTGTGAATTTCAATGATTTCGGTTTTGCCTCCGCCGAGGATTTCGGTGAACCATCCTGCACCATTGCCCCACATGGGGTCAACGACGATCTTTAATCCGGCGTCGAGAATCGCCTGAATGTCAACCTTCTTCTTTATGCTCTCCATGTAAGCCGGATTCGGATCAAAGAGTACGATGAGATCTTTTTCAAGGGCTTCCTGGGCTGACATTTTTTTGACTGCCTGGAGGTCGTCAGGAATGAGACTCTCAATACGTTTGAGATATTTGGGTGGAATAGCTCCACCGTTTTCGTCACGTACTTTGAAACCGTTATCGCCTGGTGGATTATGTGAAGCCGTGATATTGATCCCTCCGACCGCTCCTTGTTGTGGTACGGAAAATGAAATCACAGGCGTGGGGGTGGCTCCATCGGTGAGGAAAACACGAAATCCATTTCCAGCCATGACTTCAGCAGCAGCCATAGCAAAATCCTCGGATGCGAACCGTTTGTCATAGCCAATAACGATCGCCTCGCCTTTTTTATTCTGGTCCAGGTAATAATTTGCAAAACCCTGGGCGCATCGGCGGACATTATCGAAGGTGTAACCTTCAGCAATTTGAGCCCGCCAGCCATCTGTTCCAAAAACGATCTTATAAGTCATATACCCTCCGGTATTTCAGGTTAGCTTTGATGAAAATATTATATCAGGTGATAGAATGGCGGAAAAGCAGATCATCTATCAGATCATCTATCCTCGGGTGATTTTATGAGCTGCATAGTGCAGAAATGAATCAGGCACAAAATCTGTCATGCTATAATGGCTCAAACAAAAATACTGACTTGTTTGGTTCAGGGATTCTGAATTTTTAGAAGGATGGTTTAATGGCAACGGTTGCAGTTGCAATGAGTGGTGGTGTTGATAGTTCTGTCGCGGCTGCTTTGTTACTTGAACAGGGATTCGAAGTCTGCGGGGTTACACTGCATTTGTGGCAAGAAGGCCAGGAGCAACTTGCCGAATCTGAGACAGTTGAACAAGCTCGAAAAGTGGCCCGGCAATTAGGGATTCCATTTGCTGTATGTGATGTTAAGGATCGTTTTCGTGCTCAGGTTGTACGGCCTTTTGTGGAAACATATCTGGAAGGAATGACCCCAAGCCCCTGTGTTGGCTGTAATCGTACTGTGA
>JAIOTF010000131.1 GCA_021107195.1 Anaerolineaceae bacterium
CCGCTATGATCCGAATGGTTTGAATTATTTAATGGCCGACACAGCCGCAGTTAAGGAAGTGGTGGCACTGTACCAAATGGAGAACAGCCGGCCTGATTTGCAGGGGATGGCGTTTGCGGCTGAGCCGCCACAAGCTGCACAAACGGGAACAGATCTTTTTGTGCGTTTTTCTGGCGGGATGTATTCTCACTGGCAGTATGACCCGGGCAGAGGTGGGTATTTGCGCTATTCGGATGCCGAAAATGATGTGGACCGCACCAATCCGGTCTATGCTCTGCAATATGACCGTTTGACGGAAGAACCGACCCTGGTTGAGAATGTGGTCATCATCCTTGCGCCGTATGCGGAACTGGTGGAGGAGACAGAAACGTCTGCCGGGGTTTATGATATTGATTTGTTGGTCACGGGCGAGGCGTTCCTGGCGCGTGATGGGGTGATCCAACCTGTTTTCTGGCAAAGGGAAAAGGCTGCGGATGTTTTAAGCCTGGTGGATGCAGACGGTAATCCAGTGCCTTTCAAACCGGGCCAGACCTGGTTTGAGTTAATGGGGAAATCTTCGCAGGTGACTCCGAATAATGGTGTCTGGCAGTTCACTTTCCTGCGTCCCTGATCGTTTGACCTGAACCCTGTTGGAGCAATGCTGTGCAAATCCAGCAGTTAATTCTCAATATGCTGGAATAAATCTGTTGTAGGTTCGACTTCAGTCGTTATATGTCAAAATGTAACGATTAAAATCGTTACTACAAATCTAAATTGAGAATTGCTGGTGCGAATCGATTTTTCTTGACATACGATGTGGATTGTGGAATACTATAAGAGTAAGTTGAGTCTCCAATTTCTGAATATGCCATTCTTTAGAAAGGAGGAGGTGATGCCTATGAGTAGTTATGAACGTAAAGCTGCGGCATCATTCTTCTGTAAGTTGTGAGTGATGCCGCAGCGAAAACTGAAGACCACCCGTCAGGGTGGTCTTCACCTTTAACTGCACTTTGGGCAGAGGCCGGTGATTGTCAGGTTAACAGGTACGGCTTCCGCCAATTTCTTTCATACAGCAGTCTTCTTCCTCAAATTCCACCTCGGCCGTAACGTGCTCAATGTTGATCTCAAGCGCATAATCCTTGATGATCTTCTTTAGCTTGAGAATATCTTCCCGGGAAGTATTATCATCCACCACAACATGTGTGGTTAATACATGATGCTCGCCATCCAGAGACCAGATGTGGGTATGGTGGATGGATTGCACCTGTTCCAGTGAGACCAAATGTTCTTCTACACTCCGGATATCAATCCCTTCCGGGACGCCTTGCAGGAACAGGCAGACTGTTTTCCTGAAATTGGCGATCACATTGTATAAAACGTAACAGGTGATCAGAATAGAGAGGGCGGGGTCGAGGATGGGCAGGTCTTTGAAGAGGAGGATGATGCTCACGATCAGTACTGCAATCCAGCCCAAAACATCTTCCAGTAAATGAAGCGCAGCCATGCGGGCATTGAGGTCTTTTTGGCCTCGCAGGCGCAAGACGGCGGCTCCATTGATCAAAATTCCGACAATGGCAAACAGTACCATGCCTTTAGCATTGGTTGGTTCGGGATGGAAGATGCGCGGCACGGCCCGGGTGAGGACAAATACACTGCCGAAAATGAGCACCAGGGTATTGATCAGTGCCCCCAGCAGAGAATAGCGCCGGTAGCCGTAACTGTACTTGTGATCGTTGCCGCGATCAGAGACCTTTGCCAGATACCAGGACAAACCCAGAGAGAGACTGTCCCCAAGATCATGGATGGCATCGGAAAGGATGGCAAGACTGTTGGTCCATAGTCCGCCAACGATCTCCAGCAGGGTGAAGCCCAGGTTGAGAAAGAAAGCAATCTTGATGCTTTTTGTGCTTTCAGAGGCATGATGGTGAGAATGTGAATATGACATGGAGTAATTTTATCAGAATTATCCTGAAACAGGCAAGAATGCTATTGCAACGGCCAGGTCGGTCACTGCCCAGGCATAAAGCGCCAGATAGAAACGGCGTTTTTCATAGCGTGTATCCACGCGATTGAAATTGCGAAGCCAGGGCAGCAGGACGACAGCCCAGGCGATGACGCCTAACAGCAGGCCAATGGCACGGATGCTCAGAAAGTGGCGGGTAACTTCAATCCCCAGAAAGGTGAAACCGATGATTATGCCGAGAATACTGACCCGCAAGGCATTCTTTTTTCCGAGGGCCAAAGCGATGGTGAGATCACCGCGCTGTTGGTCCTCCTCCATTTGGTAGATTTGCGTCGTGGGGTAAAAACCGACAAAGAAGAAAAAGAACGCCAGCACGATATTGATAATGGGAGGGCGAATAGGTTGAGACGCTGCCGCCCACCCGGCGAAGATAGTCAGCGCACCAAAACCGGTGCTGTTGATGAGCACATCCCAACCAGCGCGGGCTTTCAAGCGGACGGGCGGGACTGAGTACAGCAAGGACATGCTGCATGAAAGTGCATAGGCAATGAGAAAAGATGTTCCCAGCAGCGCAGCGGGAATAAATCCAAGCGCAAGCAGGATCAGGGAGAATGAGGCCAGGTGCGGCGGCAAGGGGGGAGGATCATCCAGGTAGCCGATATCGCCTTCATCTTTGTCGTAAACGCTGTTGATGGCCAATGTGCCGCCATTACCCAAAATGCCCCAGGCCAGCGCAGCCAACAGCCATTGTTTGATGGTCAAAGGGTCGAGATGCAGCCCTTTGGCGAGGATGAAGCCAACTGTCATGTGGGCGGTTACGATGGGCCAGGCGCGCGGGCGGGTATGTAAAATGTAACGAACCCAGTTTTCAGGTAGAACCCGGTAAAGAAATTCTCGCATAATAATCTCCAGTGTAGATCAGGCGGAGCCGATCAGTTTTTCAACAATCTCGGCAGAAGAAAGTACGGCGGAAATACCTGGCCCCGGGTGGGTGCCAGCGCCGACCAGATAGAGGTTCTTAAGTTGTTTTGAACGGTTGTGAGGGCGAAACCAGGCTGCCTGGAACGGCGATGTTTGCAGGGAGAAGGGTGCGCCAAAGGGGGCATTAAAATTCTCGTGAAAATCTTCGGGGGTAAGCACCTTTTCGACAACGATGCTGGCCCGCAGGTCTGGCAGAAATCGCTCTTCCAGGAAAGACAGCACTTGCTCTCGTAATGGTCTGGCCTGCGATGACCAATCAATTTCGGCAGTGAGGTTGGGAACGGGCATGTGAATCATCAGAACTTCGCGGTCTGCTGCTGCCGGGGTGTTATCTGTGCGGGAGGGCATGTGCAGGGAGATAGCCGGGTCGCTGCTCAACACGCCGCGATGAAAGATACCCTCCAGCAATTTGGGAAAATTTCGGGGGACGATGACATTATGATGCGCCAGGGGGGTGTCGAGATAACGGCGGCTGGTTACAAGGTAGATTGCGAAGATCGATGAACTGAAATTCTGACGTGCTGCTTTCTTCCTTGAAAGCCGGTTTGCATTTCTTTGTTTTATCAAACGATCGTAGGTGTCGGCGACATTGGCATTGGAGATGATGACGTCGGCAGGGTGTAGTCCGCCATCCTTCATGCGTACGCCGCTGACCTGGCGATGCCGGCTGATAATTTCTACTACTTCGGCTTTGAGGTGAATCTTCCCGCCGAGTTCCTGAAACAGTTTGGCAAGATGCTTGATGATGGTACCTGTCCCGCCAACTATGTACATCATCTTTGCATCCCGCATTTGCATATTCAAAGAAGTGAAAATATTGACTTCCATCGGGTTGCTGCCCATCAGGAAAGGTTTGAGCGATAAGGCGGCACGCAGAAACGGATCGTTGAAGTACTGGCTGACAAAGCTGTAGGTGCTTTGCAGCCCTCTCAGTCGAATGATATCCGGAACGGTTTTTAACATGCTCAAGGGATGCAGGAAAGGCAGGTCCGAAAGATCCTGGAATTTTGGCGAAAAGAATGGATGGATGTTTTTCAGGTATTCCTGGCAGGCTGATGTTTCATTGGCGTCCCAGCGCTGAACCTCTTCCACCAGAAACTGCTGATCGAATTTGATATTGAATGAGCGCAGCTGGTGATCGAAAACACGATAAGCCGGAGCAACCGGCAGCCATTGGAGGTCTTCGGGAAGCGGTTTGCCGGCGGCTTGAAAGATGTCTTCCACCAGAGCAGGGGCGGTGATTGCAGACGGGCCAATTTCTACTTCAAAATCTCCGATGTGTTGGGTGGCTGCCAGACCGCCAATGGTGGAACGCTGTTCCAGGATTTCGACAGTATGTCCGGCTGCCGCCAGGCGGCAACCGGCAGCCAGCCCACCGAGTCCGGCGCCAATGATGATGATCTTTTTCTTCATACTTATGAGTTCCTTGTGTTGCGATTGGTTTCATTATAGCAAGGCATGGGGATAATTGATAATGGTTTTAGTCAATTAGTCAATTAGTCAATTAGGGATTAGGGGGGCGTGGAAATTGCCGGATGATTTTCCGGTCTTTTATTGAATTTATGACCGCAGTCCTCTATACTATGAGTAGTGAAGGATAGAAAGGGAGCTTCAAGTTCTAAAAATATCAAACCTGGCTATCCCTCGCACCCTTCGATAGGTTCAGGGTGCGGCTTGTAGTAAAAACAGGGAGAAACGAAATGAAGAAATATATCAAGATCGTGCTATTTGTCCTGCTGTTCGCCGGGATGACGGCCAGTGTGGTGTATGCACAGAGCGAAGACGGTACAGTCACTGGTGGTGAGGTGCAGGCCTTGCTGCTGCCATTGATCGCGGCGGCGACAGTGGTGGAGCGATTGATCGAAATGATCTTTGATTGGTACGAAAGCTCCGTGATGCAGCTCAGTAAATTCCCGGGGCTGGCTTCGGAATACGTGACCTGGGCAAAGAAGGAAGTGGAAGATTGTAGAAATGCCTTTAATGGCAGCCAGCCGTTATCTGCGACAGAGGCAGGCAGGGCAGAGCAGGCGCTGAAAGACGCGCAGGATCGGATTGCCAGCTTTGTGAAGAACCCGCAATATTTGAGCATCAAGCGAGCCGGTTCGATGATCCTGGGATTCGTGTTTGGATTGTTGATCGCCTTTGGCATCGACCTGGGTATTTTTGGCCTGCTGGGGTTGAAGCTGCCAGCGGGATTGCTGTGGCTGGACCAGTTGATCACTGGTTTGCTGATCGGCACCGGTTCGGCGCCGATGCACTCGCTGATCGGTTTGCTGCAGAATACGAAAGACGCAGTGGACAGCGCACGTGCCCTGTGGAAGGGTGAAGCGCTGATGAACGCAATCGAGTTTCAGGCGACAGCGGAAGAGATCAATCAATTGAAACAGAACCAGACATGGATGACGGGGCGTTTGATGGCGATGGGCGACGAGGGCGATGCAGCCGCGCCGTCACCGCTCCCGGCTGAGCCTGAGGCAGCAGTTACACCGGTGCAGGTCACCCGCCGCGCGGAGCGGTTGTTGTCGAAATAGAGTGTTGAGTTGAAAGATAGCCGCGGGTTTGACAAAAAGCTTGTGCATCTTCAATCGTACGAAAACAACCGGAAACTTTCTGCTTGACTTTCATCATACGCAGATCACGTTCTGCCAGATTGTTATCAAAGGGCACCTTAAAATCATGCATAAAGGCTAACACCCCGGTTTGATGCTTTTTCAATCTATCCAGCAGGTTCTTGGGTGGGCTTTGTTTCTTCCGGCCCCGCCGCTTGATCTTAGGTGGGTCTTCTTCGGGCGGCGTATTGATTTGCAGCCCTTGCTCAATCAACCGTAGGTAGCGCGCTTCAAAATCGATTTTCTGTTTTTCAGACAATTGGTTTTGACCTTGATCCCTGGCTTGCTCCACTGCTTTCTTGATCTTTATCAGTAATTCCGCCATGTCTTTAGCCCATAGTTGTTGGTACTGTTCCTCGATAAAAACCAGGCTGCGCAGGTGATGGGCATTGCACAAGGCATGGGAGGCATTGTCATATTTGA